>NZ_JAOVQO010000023.1:0-46921 GCF_025673475.1 Albidovulum salinarum
GCGCCGACAACCTCGTCATGCTCCCCCACCTCGGATCCGCAACACGCCAAACCCGCGAAGGAATGGGGTTCCGAGTGCTCCAAAACCTCACCGAATACTTCCAAGGAAAAACACCCCAAGACAAGGTCGCCTAAGGCGGCCTTCCGGGGGTCAGAGGCGCTTGCGGGCCCTGAGAGCGGCCTGGATCGTGCCGTCGTCGAGATAGTCGAGCTCGCCGCCGATCGGCACACCCTGGGCGAGCGAGGTGACGGCGACGCCGCTGCCGTCGAGCGCCTCGGCGATGTAATGCGCCGTGGTTTGGCCGTCGACGGTGGCGTTAAGCGCGAGGATCACCTCGCGGATCTCCTCGTCGCGGACGCGGGCGAGGAGCTTCGGGATCCGCAGTTCCTCGGGCCCGACCGCGTCGAGCGCCGAAAGCGTGCCGCCGAGGACGTGGTAACGGCCCTTGAAGGCCTGGCCGCGCTCCATTGCCCAGAGGTCGGCGACATCCTCGACGACGCAGATCTCGCCCGTGGCGCGGCGCTCGTCGCGGCAGATGTCGCAGATGTCCGCGGTGCCGATATTGCCGCAGGCGGCGCATTCGCGCGCCGAGGTCGCGACCTCGGCCATCGCCTTCGCAAGGGGCGCCATCACCGCGCCGCGCTTCTTTATCAGGTGCAAGACCGCGCGGCGCGCCGAGCGGGGCCCGAGGCCCGGCAGGCGCGCCATCAGCTCGATCAGCGCCTCGATGTCGCGGGTGGCTTCTGACAAGGCCGCCTCAGAACGGCAGCTTCATGTCGGCGGGCAGGCCCATGTCCTGCATCATCTTCTGCTGCTCGGTCCGGGTGCGTTCCTGCGCGCGCTTCTGCGCGTCCTTGATCGCGGCGAGGATCAGGTCCTCGACCACTTCCTTCTCCGAGGGCTGGAAGATCGAGGGGTCGATGTCGAGCGACTTCAAGTCGCCCTTGGCGCTGCAGGTCGCCTTCACCAGCCCCGCGCCGCTTTCACCGGTGACGGTGATGCGGTCCATCTCCTCGGTCAGCGCGGCCATCTTGGCCTGCATCTCCTGCGCGGCCTTCATCATCTTGGCCATGTCGCCGAGCCCGCCGAGCCCGCCCAAACCTTTCAGCATGTCTTTCTCCTCAGCCTTCCTCGAACGGATCCCATTCGTCCTCGACCTCGGGCAGGGCCTCTGCCTGCACCTCGGCCTGAACCTCGTCGGGGGTCCTGATAGCGGTGATATGGGCCTTCGGGAAGGCCGCGAACACCGCCTGCACCAGCGGATTCTCGCGCGCCTTCTCCTTGGCGGCGGTTTCCTTCGCGTCGCGGGTCTCGGCGATCGTCGGCGCGCCGCCCTCGGAGACGACCGAGACGCCCCAGCGGACGCCGGTCCAGCTCTGGAGCCGGGCCGAGAGCGTCGCGGCGAGATCGCGCGGGGCCTCTTGCGTCGGCTCGAACTCGATCCGGCCGGGGGTGTAGCGGACGAGGCGGAGGTGGTTCTCGACCTCGATCAGGAGCTTCACGTCGCGGTTGGCGCGGATCAGCTCCACCACGGCGGGAAAGCTCGCGTAGCGGGCGAGCGCGACGTCGGTGTCGAGCGCGCGGGCGGTGGCGGCGCCGCTGGCGGTGGGGGCGGCCGAGACGCTCGCGCGGGGCGCGGCATGGGTCGGCGCCGCGCCCGGTGCGGGGCCGCGGCCAGCGGTGGCGGAAGGGCTGGGGCCCTCGGCGAGGCGCCGCATCAGCTGCTCGGGATCGGGCAGGTCGGCGACATGGGTCATGCGGATCACCGCCATCTCGGCGGCCATCATCGCGTTCGGGGCGGCGGCCACCTCCTCGAGCGCCTTGAGGAGCATCTGCCACATCCGCGTCAGCACCCGCATCGGCAGCGCGCCGGCCATGGCGATGCCGCGGGAGCGTTCCTCGGGCGGCACGGTCGGATCGTCGGCGGCCTCGGGGGTGATCTTGATGACCGAGATCCAGTGGGTGATCTCGGCAAGGTCGCGCAGCACCGCCATAGGGTCGGCGCCGTCGGAATACTGCGCGCCGATCTCGTTCAGGGCTCCTGCGGCGTCGCCCTTGAGGATCAGGTCGAAGAGGTCGAGGACGCGGCCGCGGTCGGCGAGCCCCAACATGGCGCGGACCTGGTCGGCGGTGGTCTCGCCCGCGCCGTGGCTGATCGCCTGGTCGAGGAGCGAGGTGGCGTCGCGGGCCGAGCCCTCGGCGGCGCGGGTGATGAGGGCGAGCGCGTCGTCGGTGATCTGGGCCTTCTCGGCGCTGGCGATCTTCCTCAGGAGCGCGATCATCACTTCGGGTTCGATGCGGCGGAGGTCGAACCGCTGACAGCGGGAAAGCACCGTGACCGGGACCTTGCGGATCTCGGTCGTGGCGAAGATGAACTTCACATGGGCGGGGGGTTCCTCCAGCGTCTTGAGGAGCGCGTTGAACGCGCTCGTCGAGAGCATGTGGACCTCGTCGATGATGTAGATCTTGTAGCGCGCCGAGGCGGCCCGGTAGTGGACGCTCTCGATGATCTCGCGGATGTCGTTGACGCCGGTGCGGGAGGCCGCGTCCATCTCCATCACGTCGACATGGCGGCCTTCCATGATCGCCACGCAATGCTCGCACTTGCCGCAGGGATCGGTGGTGGGGCCACCGGCGCCGTCGGGGCCGACGCAGTTCATGCCCTTGGCGATGATCCGGGCGGTTGTCGTCTTCCCGGTCCCGCGGATGCCGGTCATGATGAAGGCCTGCGCGATCCGGTCGGCCGCGAAGGCGTTCTTCAGGGTGCGGACCATCGCCTCCTGCCCGACGAGGTCGGCGAAGGTCTCCGGGCGGTACTTGCGGGCGAGGACCTGGTAGCGGGTCGCTGTCTCTTCGGTCATTGGGCCTCGGGCGGGATTCGGATCAGCCGCTACACTAGGCAGGCGCCGCGCCGCCGTCCACCCGGAGCGAGGCCGGGGCTTCGCGCCTCCCCTCCCCCTCGTGGGGAGGGGATGGGGGTGGGGGGCGCCCCGGCCGCGTCCGTCTACGGCGTCAGTTCGGGCGTTTCGCCTTCTTCGCCTGCTTGACGACCTTCGCGAAGGCCTTGCCGCGGCGGCGCTTCTCGGCGGCCGAGGCGGCATGGGCGGCGTCCTCGGCTCGAAGCTTCTTCCAGCGGTCGAGGCGCGCGGCGTCGACCTGGCCGGCGGCGATCGCCGCCTGCACGGCGCAGCCGGGCTCCGGCCCGTGGGTGCAGTCGCGGAAGCGGCATTCGCCGGTCAGCCCGGTGATCTCGGCGAAGGCCTCGTCGATCCCCTCGGCCATGTCGGTGAGCCTCAGTTCCCGCATCCCCGGCGTGTCGATCAGCCAGCCGCCGCCCGGGATCGGATGCATCTCGCGCGCGGTCGTGGTGTGGCGACCCTTCATGTCGTCCTCGCGCACCGTAGCGGTCTCGAGGTCGATGCCGGTGAGTGCCGAGGCGAGCGTCGACTTGCCGACCCCGGACATGCCGAGGAAGGCGACGGTGCGGCCCGGCCCGCACCAGGGCCTGAGCGCCTCGGCCGCGGCTTCGGCCTTGGCGTTCAGCAGGATCGCCGGGACCGCGGGCGCGATGGCGCGGAGCCGGTCGAGGTAGGTTTCCGGATCGTCGGCCTTGTCGGCCTTGGTCACGACGAGGACCGGCGGGATGCCGCCCGCGTGGGCGAGCGCCAGGTAGCGTTCGAGCCGCGCCTCGTTGAACTCCTCGGTCGCCGAGGTGGTGATGAAGACCGTGTCGACATTGGCCACGATGAGCTGTTCGCGCGAGGCCTCGCCCGCCGCGCGCCGGAAGATCCGGCTGTGGCGGTCGAGGAGCCGGGCCACGCGGTCGGTCGCGGGATCGGCGAGCACCCAGTCGCCGACAGCGACATCGCCGGCGGAAAGATCCGGCGGCAGCGTCAGGAGGAGCGGCCCCGCTTCGGAAAGCGCGGTCAGCCGGTCGCGGTGGACGCCCGTCACGCGGGCGGGGGAAAAGGCGCCGAACTCATCGGTGTCGAGCTGGCGCTGGAAATTTGCCGACCATCCGAGATCGGCGAGCGTGTGGGAATTCAGGGTCAAGTCTCTGCCCTCGTCATAGACCGAAATCCTTGCCCGGCGGTTGACGGCGCGGGCGGGTGATGTCGGGACGGGCGGGGCGGATCAAGGTCTCAGACGGCCCCGGCCCGGAGGGAATGAAGCTCTGCCATGTCCTTCTCCTGAAGCGGGTGTCGAGGGTGAGAGGCTGGACAACGACCCAAGCGGGGCTCGTTACGGCTGCTTCCTTCCGGACCTGACCGGGTTGGCGAGGCGCTCGCCCGCGCCAACCTCTCGGGGCCCGATATAGGCGAGGGCCGGCGGATTCGCAAGGCGGCTGGATGTCGGCATCCCGTCGGCGTTGCGTATGGCACGACCGCGCGCCGGGCAGGGGCCGCGTTAACCCGGTTCTGCGAGGCTGGGGCGAGCCGCAAGGAGCAACGATGACCGACCGTCCCGTCCCGCCGAAGCGTTTCGCCCAGACCCGCACCGCGCGGCTCGCCCGCGCCCGCCTCGCCCGCCACCTGCAGGGCCTCGGCGACGACGAGGGGCTGTGGCTCCGGGTGCAGGAGCGGGTTCCCGAGGCCTGGGCGACGGTCGAGGAGGATCTCGACTGCGAGGAGGAGAAGGTGAAGGTCACGTTGAGGCTCGACGCGAGCGTCGCGAAGCTCTTCCGGGCGATGGGCAAGGGCTACCAGGCGCGGATCAACCATGTGCTGGCCACCTATGCGCAGATGCGGATGGGCGAGATCGAAAGGCGGGCGCGCGCGCTTCGGGCGGTGATGGCGGAATACGGCGTCATCCAGTCCGAGGAGGCGCGGCAGCGCTACCTCGCGATGCGCGAGGACAGTGACATCTTCGATGCCGAGGCGCGGGCGGTGCTCGACGCGGCCCTCGGGGTGACGGGGATGTGACGGGACGGGAGGACGCGGCGCCCTGCCGTGAAAGGCGATCCCCGGAGGCCAGACCCGGTGCGATCGGATGCCGGGATGCAGCGGGCGGGGGCGATCCCGATCGCGGTCAGGGAGAGCCACGGCGCGATTGATCAGGGTCAAGGCCGGTTCGGGGACCACGCGCTAAGAGGTCCACCTGCACTCTGAACCGCTGACCGCAAACCGGAGGTATGAAGATGCGAATGACGATTCTGACGCTGGTGCTCTGCGCCCCGACCCTCGCCCTTGCCGAGCAGGTCACGCTCGAGAACCTTGTCCGCGCGGAATCCGATACGATGATCCGGGCCAACCTGGCGAGCTACGGTGTCGGACTGGGCGAGATCGTCCACGAGCGCGAGCCGGTGTCGGCCGAGGGCGCGCAGCCGATCATCCGCGCCAACCAGGACACGCTCTACTCCGCCATTGTGCTGGATCTGTCCGAGCCGGCGACGGTCACGCTGCCGGAGGCTGGCGGCCGTTTCCAGTCCATGCTGGTGATCAGCCAGGACCACTACAATTTCGTGGAGGCGACGCCGGGCGCCTATGAGTTGACCGAGGATGAGGTCGGCACGCGGTTTGCCTTCGTCCTGTTCCGCACCTTCGTCGATGCGTCCGACCCGTCCGATCTTGCCGGGGCGCACGCCGCGCAGGACGGGATCCAGATGAGCGGCGGCGGCGCCGGACCGTTCGAGGCGCCGGACTGGGACCTCGAGAGCCTCGCCGGGGCGCGCAAGGCGCTGAACGATCTGGCGGCCGCGACGGGCTTCGACGCTTCCCGTGCCTTCGGCCGCAAGGACGAGGTCGACCCCATCGACCACATGGTCGGCGCGATGGCGGGATGGGCCGGGCAGCCGGCCACGACGGCCAGCGCCGTCATCGGCAGCGTCGAGGCGAATGACGGCAAGACTCCGCATAGGGTCACGGTGAAGGACGTGCCCGTCGACGCCTTCTGGTCGGTGACGGTCTACAATGCCGACGGCTATCTGGAGCCCAACGACCTCGGCCGCAACAGCTACAACAACAGCTCGGCCAAGCCGAACGACGACGGTTCCTACACGCTTAACTTCGGCGGCTGCGATGACGGGCGGATCAACTGCATCCCGGTAACCCCTGGCTGGAATTACACCGTCCGCCTCTACAAGCCGCGCGCCGAGATCCTCGACGGCAGCTGGACGTTCCCGGCGATCGAGCCCGCCGGCTGATTATCGCCCGCACGGATTGGGAAGCCGGTTTGCGGCTGGACGGCCCGCGATCGCTGCAAGAATATGGAGAGCGGCACAACGCCAACAGCCGCACGGTTGCGAAGGGGCACCCCGGGAGGCCGCGATGAAGAGCGATACCGATCATCTGCGTCACGCCGTGAAGGTCGCCGCCGCGAGCCGTGCGAGCGGCAATCATCCGTTCGGGGCGCTCCTGGTCGGGCCAGAGGGCGACGTGCTCCTGTCGTCGGGGAACACCTATGCGCAGGATCGCGGCGTCGGGCATGCCGAGGCGAACGTGGCCCGCGCGGCCGCGCAGCAATACGACCCGGCATTCCTCGAGCGCTGCACGCTGGTGACCTCGGTCGAGCCGTGCTGCATGTGTGCCGGGGCCTGTTACTGGGCCGGCATCGGCACCGTGGTCTATGGGCTCAGCGAAAAGCGGCTGGCCGAACTGACCGGGGACAATCCGGAGAACCTGACCCTCGATCTTAGCTGCCATCAGGTGTTCGCCGCCGGACGTCGCCACGTGGCGGTGCGTGGCCCGTTCCCTGACCTCGAAGACGAGATCGTGAAGGACCACAAGGATTTCTGGTGACGGCTCCCCGTAGGGGCAGAGGGCCGCGCGGCGAAGGAGCGGGAGCCGAACCGCGCCCCTGGGGTCATTCGAAGACGATGCGGATCGGCGTCTGCCCCAGGATCTCGCCCAGCCGCGTCTGGGGAGCATGTCCGTATCGCGGATTGTTGTTCAGCCCCTGGCCGATCAGCTGAACCACCTCCGGCGAGCCGGCGTACTTGGAATGGCTGCCGGATGCGGAATCCTCGATCGCCGAGAGGTCGATGGCCGTCACGCCGAGCTCGGACAGCGCCTCGGCATCGGCGGCGCCGACACGCGGAACGCCGCCGGCCAGCCGGCGTGAGGCCTTGAGGGCCACGTCGTCCTTGGACAGCAGGACGAAGAAGTTGCCCGGATCGGGGCCGAGTTGCCGCATCTGGGTCCGGAAGAGATCGAGGTCGATGTCGGGCGAGGCGAGGATGACGTATTGCAGGCGGCCGGTGCGGTTGAACTGGCCTTTCTGGGCCCGGTCGACGATCGCCTCCATGGTCAGGAAGGTGCCCATGGAATGGGCGAAGAGGTCGAAGCCCTCGGCATGGGTTCGTCCGAGAATATCGGCCGTTTCGATAAGCTTGGGGCGCGCCACGAGGGCGCTGTTCAGGTCGTAGACATAGCGCGTCGCCTTGCCCGCCGAGGCCCAGGTGAAGAGCACCGGCACGCCGGTGAAACCGGTGTCCTCGACGAACTGGCCGACCCGCAGAAGCGCGTCGCTCGCCGTGTTGTTGAAGCCGTGAACGAAGAGGAGGATGTCTCTGTCGCCGGGCGGGCGCTTGCGCAGTTCCGCCTCGATGGCGGCGATGAAGGCGCGGTCGCTGGCGTAGACCGACGGCTCGACGATCGCGAATTCGGTGCGCGGATCGGGCGGGAGCTTTTCCGGGCGCTCCAACTCGCCGGTGACATGGGTCGGGGGAACCGACACATCGACAGAGGCGAGGCCCAGCTCCGGGGCGCGCTCGCCCGAGTATAGCGCGCCGACGACCTCGGAAGCCGCGCGCGTCGTCGCGATGAAGATCTTGTGCTGGTGGGCCGCGGCCACGGAGGCGACGGGGACCTCGGGGTTGTCGATGCCGATGAGTTCGGGCGGCTTCCCGCAGGAGGCGAGCCACAGCGCCGTGCAGGCGATCGCGAGGCGGCTGAGCGGCAGCGCCGTACGTCCGGACACGCGGCGCCCCGGTATCGGAGATTTCTGCTCGGCCATCACCCAGTCTCCATGCACAACATGATCCCGGCCCGGAGGTTTCGGACCGTTGGATCGCCCGGCCCATCGGGCAACGGGTGACCAGCGGCCGAGGCGAGCGCGGGCCGGTTCTTCGCGGCGATGCTCACATGCTTTGGTGCGGTCGCGCAACGCCCAACTTGATCGCGGGCCGGCGGCGTGGCATCGGATCCATATGACAGGGTTCACCATTTCGGAACTGGCGGCGGGCGGCGGGCGGCTCGCGCTCTGCCCGATGCCGGGGCGGGGCGGAGATTATGCCGGCGATCTCGCGGCGATTCTCGGCTGGGGACCTTCGCTCGTCCTGACGATGGCGACGGGGCCGGAGCTTGCGGCGATGGGGGCGCTCGGGCTCTCGGGCGATCTCGCGGCGCGGGGGATCGGCTGGCACCACCTGCCGGTCGCGGATTTCGGCGCCGACAGCGCGGCGCTGCGCGAGGGCTGGGGGGCCGCGTCGCAGGCGGCGCGGGCGGAGCTTGCGGCGGGGCGGGGGGTGCTGGCGCATTGCATGGGCGGCTGCGGCCGCTCGGGCATGGCGGTGCTGCGGCTCATGGTCGAGGCGGGCGAGGCGCCGGAGGCGGCGCTGGCGCGGCTCCGCGTGGTCCGGCCCTGCGCGGTCGAGACCGAGGCGCAGCGGCTCTGGGCGGCGCGGTAGCGCCGCCGCGCGGGCGGGTCGCGCGGAAGACCGGGGCGGTCCGGTGCGATGCTGTATGCTCACTCAGAAGAGTCGACGCGCGGGTTTCGCCACCGACGGCGCCACGCGCGTCCGGAAGCGGGAGCGAGAGAGACATCACTGACCCGCGCGCTGCTCATTGCCGCCTCGGTGGCGATGGCCGCCCTCGGATCCGGCCGGTCCGCGAATGCCGAGAGCTTCGCCGGTTCCACCAATGACGCTCGCATCCTTATCGCGTTTCAGGCCGACGAGGCGGCGGTGCAGGCGATGCTGTCCGTGGGCTGGCAGTCGGTGCCGTTTCCGGGCGGGGCGCTCGACGGTGCCAACATGCTTCTGGTCCTCGTCGACCGCTACCTTGCCCGCGACGCCGAGGGCAATCCCTCCGATCCGGCGAGCTTTCGCACGACGGCGCTTGTCTGCCTCGCGAAAGGGGAGGGATCGGAGGAGGAGCGGACCTATGCCACGGCTGAGCGCTATGACCCCTATGGCAATGGCGCGGCGGCGGAGATCCGGCGGTCGGCGACGCTCGAAAGCGCCGATCGCACGGCGCCGAATAGGACCGAAGAATGGAGCGTCGAGCCCGAGAGCGGCGGCGAGCTGGCCTTCACGCTCCGATACCAGTCCGGCACGCCGCCCTGGTCATCGAGCGAGGGCATGCCCTGTTCCAGCACCGCTCCCGACGTCCACCGCATCGACCGCTACGAGCAGCTCGTCGATGTCGCCATGAGCGGGCCCTTGGGCATGGTGCTCGACGGGGACAAGTCGCTCGGGTCGAGCGTGGAGGGGCTGGGCGGGCTCTTCGGCGGCAGCGAGAAGGTGGTCGCGGCGATGGCAATCCCGATGTCTGTCCGCGAGGTGTTCCTGCCCCGACGCGGCGGGGGCCGGGTCAGGTCCCGAGCGGGTCCTCGCGGCACCAGATCCGGGTGAAGGCGCCGGTGCAGCTGGCCGTGTGGTTGAGCCCCTTGACGTGGAAGCGGGTGTAGAACGCGCGGTCCTCGATGGTGACGTCGAGGCTCTGGCGCAGGAGGGTGAAGCAGTCTGAGGGCCGCAGCTTGCAGCCGACGAGGGCGATGGTCGCGACCGGGTCGCCCTCGCTGCCGACGTCGGTCGTGGCGATGCGGCGTTCGATCCCGGCGCGCAGATGGGCGTCGAACGCCTCCGAACCGGGCCGGGTGAGCCAGGCCGCGCCGGCGGCGATGCCGGCGAGAACCGGAAGCCAAAGGATCAGACGCACGGCGGGACCTCCTGATTGCCCGCCGCTTATGCCCTGCCGGGCGGCCGTCGTCGAGGCCCGGCCGTCAGAGCGCGATGCGGAACCGGGCGAAGCCGTCCGGCCCGTCGCCGGCCGGTTCGATCGCCAGCGATGTCAGGCCGCCGAGGTGGCCGGCGGCCCGCGGGCCGGTGTCGAACACGACGCTCGTCCCCGGCAAGGCCTTGAATTTCCAGTTGGAATCGGCAGCCGGGTTGATCGTGCCCTGTTCGATGATGTAGCGCACAATGATGTCGCGGTTGGTGTCGGGCCCTTCGAAGATGATGGTGTCGCCCTTGGCGCCGGGGAACGCGCCACCACCGGAGGCGCGGTAGTTGTTCGTCGCGATCACGAACTCGGCCGCGAGGTCCACGGGCTGGCCCTCGTGCATCAGGCTGCCGATGCGGCTCGCGCCGGGGTTCAGATCCTCGCCCTTGGGTCCGTATTTCGAAGGCTGCGAGAGGTCGATCTCGTAGGTCACGCCGTCGATGACGTCGAAGTTGTAGGAGGGGAAGTCGGGATTGATGAGCGGCTGGTCGGCTTCGCCCGGCGTGACTTGGTTGAAGATGCCGGCGGAGCGTTCGAGCCAGTCCTTCAACTCGGCCCCGGTCACCTTCACCGCGCGGATCGTGTTGGGGTAGAGATAGAGGTCGGCGACATTCTTGATCGCGACGTCGCCCGGCGGCACGTCGGTGTAATAGTCCGGCCCGCCCCGGCCCCCGGCCTTGAAGGGCGCGGACGCCGAGAGGATCGGCAGGGCCTCGTAATCGGTGCCCTTCATCATATCGGCGATGTACCATTTCTGGGCGATCGAGACGATCTGGACCGAGGGATCGTCGGCGACGAGCGCGAAGTAGCTGTGCAGCGGCGCCGAGGTCTTGCCGACCGCGCGGCGGATGTAGCCGAGCGTTTCGTCGTGCTCCTTCCGGACCGCGTCGAGCACTGTCGGCACGCTCTCGACGAGGGGCGTCACCGAGCGGTCCTCGTTCCGTTGCGAGATCGGCCGGGCCTCGGTCGTGAAGCTGATCACCCGCCATGCGTTGCCGTCGCGTTCGAGGAGGAGGTCGATGAGTCCCATGTGGGAGCCCCAGAACCCGGCCATCACCGCGGGCTTGCCGGAGATCGTGCCGGTCGCGGCATCGACCTCGGCATAGCCGTCGAAGGTCGGCGAGGGGAAGACGAGGTGGCTGTGGCCGGTCATCACGGCGTCGATCCCCTCGACGCGGGCCAGGGGCACCGAGGCGTTCTCCATCCCGTCGGCATGGTCTGCGTCTGCGATGCCGGAATGGGAAAGCGCCACGATGATGTCGCAGCCCTCCTCGCGCATCTGCGGCACCCAGGCCCGCGCCGTCTCGACGATGTCGCGGGCCTGCGCCTTGCCTTCGAGGTGGCGGCGGTCCCAGGTCATGATCTGCGGCGGTACGAAGCCGATGAGGCCGACCCGGATCGGATGGGCCTGGCCGGCGCCGTCGGTCACCTCGCGGTCGAGGATGACATAGGGTTTCAGGAGCGTCTCGTCCGCGCGTGGGGAGGCGCCGAGCCTTGTCGCCACATTGGCCGAGACGATCGGAAAATTGGCGCCGGCGACCGATTTCATGAGGAAGTCGAGCCCGTAGTTGAACTCGTGGTTGCCGAGCGTCGAGGCTTCGAAGCCGAGCGTGTTCATCGCGGCGATGATCGGGTGAAGGTCGCCCTCCTTCATGCCGCGCTCGTAGGCGATGTAGTCGCCCATCGGGTTGCCCTGCAGGAAGTCGCCGTTGTCGACGAGCATCGCGTTGGTGGCCTCGGCGCGGATCGCCTCGATGATCGCGGCGGTGCGGGCGAGGCCCACGGTGTCGACCGGCTTGTCGGAGTAATAGTCGTAGGGGAAGACGTGGACGTGGAGGTCCGTGGTCTCCATGATCCTCAGATGCGCCTGTCCGGCGGCGGCGAAGGCGGAATAGGGATGCAGTGCGATCAAGGAGGCTCCGGCGGCGGTTCCGGAGAGAAAATCCCTCCGGGTCAATGGGTTGAGCGGTACACTTGTCATGGTCGCCTCCCTGCGCGCGGATGGTCACTGTCGCAGGGTATCATGACATGTGGCCGACACTAATCGCTGGCGTAAACGGTTTCCATACCATTTGCGCGTAATTCATCATCGTTAGTATCGTAAGAGTTGAGTGTGCCGGAGGCGTCAGATGGCGGGTTTGCAACCGGTGATGTGCCGTGCCACATCTGGGTGGCGACGGTGCGGAGCGGGCGATGCGGCTGGCGGAGACGGTGACATTCGGAGGCGCGGGGCTCGACCGGGCGGCCGGGCTGCGCGGCGATCCGGAGGCGGTCGCGGCGCACCTCTGCGCCGGGGAGACGCGAATCCTGCCGGTCTGGCGCGGCAAGCCGCTGTTCGCGGGGAATGCCGCGGGCTGGTTGCCGCCCGGCCATGCGGTGCTCGCCGAGGCCGCGGAGGCGCCGGTGCTGCTCGGGCTCGAGGGTGGTGCGGCGCGGTTCGCGGTCGATGTCTCGGGCTGGGAGCCCCCTGCGGGCGAGGCACCGGCGGAGGGGGTCTTCTTCGATCCGACCGAGCAGCGTCATCCGGCCCTGCCGGGCGATCACCGCTTCGCCGAGCTGCGCGGGCTCATGGCGGAGCTTGCGGCCGGGGACGCGGAGCTTGTGGCGACCGCGAAGGCGCTTCTCGGCTGGCACCGGAGCCACCGGTTCTGTTCGGCCTGCGGCCGCCCGAGCGCGGTGATCGAGGCGGGCTGGCAGCGCCGCTGCCCGGACTGCGGGACACGGCATTTCCCGCGCACCGATCCGGTGGTGATCATGCTCGTCACGCGCGGCGAGCGGACACTGCTCGGCCGCTCGCCGGGCTGGCCCGAGGGCATGTATTCGTGTCTCGCGGGCTTCATGGAGCCGGGCGAGACGATCGAGGCCGCGGTGCGCCGCGAGGTCGCCGAGGAGACCGGGGTGCGGATCGGGCGGGTAAGCTATCTCGCGAGCCAGCCCTGGCCCTATCCCTCGTCACTGATGATCGGCTGCCTCGCCGAGGCCGAGAGCGAGGCGATCACGCTCGACCCGGTCGAGCTGGAGGCGGCGGTCTGGATCGGCCGCGAGGAGGCGGCGCGGGTGCTGGCCGGGGACCATCCGACGATCCGCCGGCCGCGGCGGGGGGCGATCGCGGGGTTCCTGCTGACCCATTGGGTTGCGGACCGGCTGGATTGACGCCATTAGACCGGGCATGCGGATGAGGGAGATGAGCGCGTGAAGTTTTCCACGGTGCAGGACATTGCGGCCCCGGCTGATCTGGTCTTCGACGCGGTGTCGGACTTCGCCGCGTTCGAGCGTGCCGCGTTGCGGCGCGGGGCGGAGGTGTCGCGGGTCGACCGGCCCGAGGAAGGCATCCTCGGCACCACCTGGAGCCTGCGGTTCCCGTTGCGCGGGCGGATGCGCCGCCTCGTCTGCGACGTGCAGCGATTCGAACCGCCGAACGCGATGCTGGTGGCCGCGGAAAGCGGCGGCTTCGAGATGACGCTCAACGTCGGCCTCGTGGCGCTGGCGCGGGCGCGGACACGGCTGGGCCTCGATCTCGAGATCAGGCCGCGCTCGATGACCGCGCGGCTGATGCTGCAGACGCTGAAGCTGAAACGCGCGAGCTACATGCGCGAGTTCGAGGGCCGGGTGAAACGCTATGCCGGGGAACTGGAGCAGCGCCACGCCCCCGGCCGCGTCGAGTGATCGGACTCAGGGACGCGACGGGTTGGCCGGGTAGACGCCGAGAAGCGACTTCGACGAGAGGGGGCGAGTTCCTCGCGCGTGGCGGACATGGGTGTCCTTCGGGTGAAACGCGAAGCCGGGGAACTAAAGCAGCACCAAGCACCCGGCCGCGTCGAGGGACCCGGCGCAGGGACGCGACGGGTCGACCGGGCAGACGCTGAGGAGCGACTTCGACGAGAGGGGGGCGAGCTCCGCGAGCGCGAGGCGGACGTTGGTGTCCTCCGGGTGAGACGCCAAGCCGGGGAACTGGACCAGCGCCATGCCCTGGCCGCGTCGGGTGATCCGGCGCAGGGACGCGACGGGTCGGCCGGGCAGACGCCGGGAAGCGACTTCGAAGTGAACGGGGCGAGTTCCTCGCGCGTGGCAGACATGGGTGTCCTCCGGGTGAAACGCCAAGCCGGGGAACTGGACCAGCGCCATGCCCCGGCCGCGTCGGGTGATCCGGCTCAGGGACGCGACGGGTCGGCCGGGTAGACGCCGAGAAGCGACATCGACGAGGTGAAGTAGTCGAGCTCCTCGAGCGCGAGGCGGACGTTGGTGTCGTCCGGGTGGCCTTCGATATCGGCGTAGAACTGGGTCGCGGAGAACGAGCCGTCGACCATGTAGCTTTCGAGCTTGGTCATGTTGACGCCGTTGGTCGCGAAGCCGCCCATCGCCTTGTAGAGCGCGGCCGGGATGTTGCGGACGCGGAACACGAAGGTGGTCATCATCTTGCCGTCGCCGCGCCGGGCGAGGTTCGGCTCGCGCGCCATGACGAGGAAGCGGGTGGTGTTGTGCGCCCGGTCCTCGATATGGCGGGCGATGAGGTCGAGCCCGTAGATCTCGCCGGCAAGCTCGGAGGCGAGCGCGGCGAGCTTCGGATCGCCGAGCTCGGCGACGTGGCGCGCCGATCCGGCGGTGTCGGCGCCGGTCACCGGCTTCAGCCCGTGCTTGGTGAGGAAGTTCCGGCACTGGCCGAGGAGCACGGTATGGCTCATCGTGCCCTCGATCTCCTCGAGCCGGGTGCCGGGCACGGCGAGGAGGTTGATGTGCACGCGCACGAAGGTCTCGGCGACGATGTGGAGGCCGGATTCGGGCAGGAGGTGGTGGATGTCGGCCACGCGCCCGTAGGTCGAGTTCTCGACCGGCAGCATCGCGAGCTCGGCGCGGCCGCTGCGCACCGTCTCGATCGTGTCCTCGAAGGTGGCGCAGGGCAACGCCTCGAGGTCCGGATAAGCCTGGTGGCAGGCCTGATGCGAATAGGCTCCGGGCTCTCCCTGGAAGGCGATCCGACCGGTCATGGGGGTGGCTCCTTGGCGACAGCCCGGCTCCGGGCGCTTCGCGGCGCTAACTATACCTTGAAACCGGGCAGGGGAAGCGGGTAGATACGCCGCGACGGAATGCCAGGGTAGAGGCGCGACATGTTCGACACGATGACTGTAACGAAGGCCGGCGGCGCGCTGTGCGGGGCTTTCCTGATCTTCCTTCTGGGCAAGTGGGCGGCCGAGTCGCTCTACCATACCGCCCCGGCCGCGCATGGCGGCGAGGAGGTCGCGCAGGCCTACACGATCGACACCGGCGCCGAGGCGGGCGGCGGGGAAGCCGCGGCCGAGGAAGGCCCGGACTTCGCGACGCTGCTGGCTTCGGCCGACGCCGCGGCGGGCGAGAAGGTCTTCGGCAAGTGCAAGGCCTGCCACAAGCTAGACGGCTCGAACGGCACCGGCCCGCATCTCGACGGCGTGGTGAACCGCGCGGTGGGCGCTGTCGCGGGCTTCGGCTATTCGGACGCGATGGCCGGTCACGGCGGCAACTGGGATCCCGAGACGCTCTCGGCCTTCCTCGAGGATCCGAAGGGCAATGTCGCCGGCACAAAGATGTCCTTCGCCGGCCTCAAGAAGCCCGAGGACCGCGCCAACCTGATCGCCTATCTGCAGTCGCTCGGCGGCTGATCCGCACACGCTGCGGCAAGAATGCGGGCCGCCCTGAGGGGCGGCCCTTTTCATGTCCGCGGGTAATATCACAAATTCGCAACTTGATGCCGCGCCCCGCGACGTTCTAGCTTGCCTAGGCAGAAGAAACGGGTGCCGCGGACGGCGCGCGAAGGAGGTAGCGATGAATCGGCAGGGACCCGGACACGAGGCCGGACTCGGATCCTCGGCGCAGAGGCGCAGGCTGGCGCTGGCCGCTCCGGGCGTCGCGGCGCTTCTCTGTCTGGCGCTGCCCGGCGCCGCGGGCGCTCAGGGCGCCGTCACCATCTCGCACGGTTATTCCAACTTCGGCGAGCTGAAATACCCGGCCGATTTCGCCCATCTCGACTACGTCAACCCGGACGCGCCCAAGGGCGGCGAGATCTCGATCTGGTCGCAGGGCAGTTTCGACAGCTTCAACCAGTATGCCCGCGACGGCGTGCCGGCCGCGCTCAACACGATCGGCAGCGAGGCGATCCTGACCACGACCGCCGACGATCCCTATGCCGCCTACTGCTTCCTCTGCACCACGCTCGAATTCCCCGAGGACCTCTCGTTCGTCACCTTCAACCTGCGTGACGACGTGACCTTCTCGGACGGCACGCCGATGACGGCCGAGGACGTCGCCTTCAGCTTCAACCTGTTCCTCGAACAGGGCATCGCCGAATACCGCCGCATCGTCGAGGGCTTCATCGACCGGGTCGAGGTCGAGACGCCGCACCGGATCACCTTCTATTTCAACGACACCGCCTCGCTGCGCGACCGCGTCGGCTTCGCCGGCGGCACCCCGGTCTTTTCCAAGGCCTGGTTCGAGACGACCGGAACCCGGCTCGACAAGGCGACGCAGGCCCCGTTCATGTCGACCGGCGCCTATGTGCTCGACAGCTTCCGCTTCAACAGCCAGGTCGTCTACAAGCGCAATCCCGACTACTGGGGCGGCGACGTGCCGTTCAATGTCGGGCGCAACAATTTCGACCGCATCCGGGTCGAGTATTTCGGCGACAGCGACGCCGCCTTCGAGGGCTTCAAGGCGGGCGACTACACGTTCCGCAACGAGAACTCCTCGCAGGACTGGGCCACGGGCTACGATTTCCAGGCCGTCACCAAGGGCTGGGTGAAGCGCGAGGAGATCCCCGACGGCAATGTCGGGACGCGGCTCTCCTGGGTCTTCAACCTCGACCGGCCGAACTGGCAGGACGCCCGCGTGCGCGATGCGATCGGCATGATGTTCAATTACGAATGGTCGAAGCAGACGCTGCAGTACGGGCTCTACGAGCGCCCGGTCTCGTTCTGGTCGAACACCGATCTGGCCGCGTCCGGCACGCCGTCGGAGGGCGAGGCCGCTCTTCTCAAGCCGCTGGTCGACGAGGGGCTTCTCGACGCCGCGATCCTGACCGATGCGGCGCGGGCTCCGCTGGAACACGACGCGGCGGCGAACCGGCCGTCGCGGAGGATCATCCGCGAGGCGGCGGCGCTTCTGGATGCGGCGGGCTGGACCACAGGATCCGACGGGATGCGCAGGAATGCCCAAGGTCAGCCCCTGAGCCTGACGATCATCCAGTTCAGCCCGATCTACGACCGTTTCATCAACCCCTTCATCGAGAACCTGCGTCTCATCGGCGTCGAGGGGAAACTTGAGCGGGTCGACACGTCGCAATATGTCGAGCGCCGCCGCAAGGGCGATTTCGACCTCGCCAACCAGGGCTTCGACATGGATTTCGAACCGTCGATCGGGCTCGAGCAATGGTTCGCCTCGAAGACCGCCGACGACAGTTCGCGCAACCTGATGCGGCTGAAGAACCCCGCGATCGACCGGCTGATCGGCCATGTCATCGCGGCCAAGACGCTCGACGAGCTGAAGACCTCGGTCCATGCGCTCGACCGGGCGCTCCGGGCTGTGGGCTTCGACATCCCGCTCTGGTACAACCCGGTGACCTGGGTGGCCTATTACGACATCTACGGCCATCCCGAGAACCTGCCGCCCTTACAGGTGGGCGAGCTGGACTTCTGGTGGTATGACGCCGACAAGGCCGCAGAACTGAAAGCGGCGGGCGCCCTCAACTGAGGCGGCCGAGGAAAGAGCAGACCGTCTGATGGGCGCCTATATCCTGCGAAGATTGCTTCTGATGATCCCGACCCTGTTCGGGATCATGCTGATCAACTTCACGCTGACGCAATTCGTGCCCGGCGGGCCGGTCGAGCAGATCATCGCCCGGCTCGAAGGCTCGGGCGACGTGTTCCAGAACATCACCGGAGGCGGCGACACCGCCCTGCAGGATCAGTCCGGCGGCGACGAGCGCTATCTCGGCGCGCGCGGCCTGCCACCGGAGTTCATCAAGGAGCTGGAGCAGCAGTTCGGGCTCGACCGGCCGGCGCATGAGCGGTTCTTCAAGATGATCGGCGACTATCTCGTCTTCGACTTCGGCGAGAGCTATTTCCGCAAGATCTCCGTGATCGACCTCGTGGTCGAGAAGATGCCGGTCTCGATCACGCTCGGGCTCTGGTCGACGCTCCTCGCCTATCTGATCTCGATCCCGCTCGGCATCCGCAAGGCGGTCCGGGACGGGTCGAAGTTCGACACCTGGACCTCGGGCACGATCATCGTCGCCTATGCGATTCCGGGCTTCCTTTTCGCGGTGCTTCTCATCGTGCTCTTCGCGGGCGGCAGCTACTGGCGCATCTTCCCGCTGCGCGGTCTCACCTCGGACAACTGGGAGAGCCTGAGCCTGATCGGCAAGATCGGCGATTACTTCTGGCACATCACGCTGCCGGTGGTGGCCTCGACGATCTCCAGCTTCGCGACGCTGACGCTCCTGACCAAGAACAGCTTCCTCGACGAGATCAACAAGCAGTATGTGCTCACCGCCAAGGCCAAGGGCCTGAGCGAGGGGCGCGTGCTGTACGGCCATGTCTTCCGCAACGCGATGCTGATCGTGATCGCGGGCTTTCCCGGCCTCTTCATCGCGGTCCTCTTCGGCGGCGGGCTCCTGATCGAGACGATCTTCTCGCTCGACGGGCTCGGGCGGCTTGGCTACGAGGCGGCGGTGGCGCGCGATTATCCGGTGGTCTTCGGCACGCTCTATGTCTTCGGTCTCCTCGGCCTCCTGATCGGGCTTCTGTCGGACCTCACCTATGTCCTCGTCGATCCCCGGATCGACTTCGAGAAGCGGGCCGGCTGATGCGGCTGTCCCCCCTCAACCAGCGCCGCTGGCGCAACTTCAAGGCCAACCGCCGGGCGCTCTGGTCGCTCTGGATCTTCCTCGCCCTCTTCCTGCTCTCGCTCGTGGCCGAGGTCATCGCCAACGACAAGCCGATCCTCGTGAGCTATCGAGGCCAGCTTCACTTCCCGATCTACAAGTTCTACCCGGAGACGGCCTTCGGCGGCGATTTCAAGACCGAGGCGGTCTACCGCGAGCCGGAGGTGCGCTGCCTGATCAAGACCGGCGGGCGCGAGGAGTGTTTCGACGACCCAGAGGGGGTGATCGAAGATGCCGCCGACGGAGACGTGGCAGGCGAGGCGATCGAGAAGGGCTGGATCCTTTGGCCGCCGATCCCCTACAGCTACAACACGATCAACAACGTTGGCACCGCGCCCTCGGCGCCCGATGCCGACCACTGGCTCGGCACCGACGACACCTCGCGCGACGTGCTGGCGCGGATCATCTACGGCTTCCGGCTCTCGATCCTCTTCACGCTGATCGTGACGACGATCTCCAGCCTCATCGGCATCGCGGCGGGTGCGGTGCAGGGCTATTTCGGTGGCTGGGTCGACCTTACCTTCCAGCGGCTGCTGGAGATCTGGGGCTCGACGCCCGGCCTTTACGTCATCATCATCCTCTTCGCGATCCTCGGGCGCAGCTTCGGGCTCCTGGTCTTCGTGACGATCCTCTTCGGCTGGCCCGCCCTCGTCGGCGTGGTCAGGGCCGAGTTCCTGCGGGCGCGGAACTTCGAATATGTCCGCGCCGCCCGTGCGCTCGGCGTCGCGGACCGGGTGATCATGTTCCGCCACATCCTGCCGAACGCGATGGTGGCGACGCTGACGCTCCTGCCGTTCATCGTCACCGGCGCGATCGGCGGGCTCGCGGCCCTTGATTATCTCGGCTACGGCCTGCCCTCGTCGCTGCCCTCGCTCGGGGAGCTGGCGCTGCAGGGCAAGTCGAACCTGCAGGCGCCGTGGCTCGGCTTCTCGGCCTTCTTCACCTTCGCCATCATGCTCTCGCTTCTGGTCTTCATCTTCGAAGGCGTGCGCGATGCCTTCGATCCCCGGAAGACTTTCAAATGACGACGGTGCTCGACTTCCGCGACCTGACGGTCGATTTCCGCCAGGATGGGCGGATCATCCACGCGGTGAAGGGCGTGAGCTTTTCCGTGGCCAAGGGCGAGACCGTGGCGCTGGTGGGCGAAAGCGGCTCGGGCAAGTCGGTGACCGCGCTGTCCTCCGTGGCGCTTCTCGGCGGCAATGCCGAGGTCGCGGGCTCGGTCACCTATCTCGGCCGCGAGATGATCGGCGCCTCGGAGGATGTGCTGCGCGATGTGCGCGGCAATGACATCAGCTTCATCTTCCAGGAGCCGATGACGTCGCTCAACCCGCTGCACACGATCGAGCGGCAGCTTGGCGAGAGCATCGCGCTGCACCAGGGGCTCTCGGGGGCGGCGGCGCGGGCGCGGGTGGTGGAACTGCTCGACAAGGTCGGCATCCGCGACGCCGCGAACCGGCTTCAGGACTATCCGCACCAGCTCTCGGGCGGCCAGCGCCAGCGGGTGATGATCGCGATGGCGTTGGCGAACGGGCCGGAATTGCTGATCGCCGACGAGCCGACGACCGCCTTGGACGTGACGATCCAGGCGCAGATCCTCGATCTCCTGGCGGAGCTGAAGGAGCGCGAGGGGCTGTCGCTTCTCTTCATCTCCCACGACCTCGGCATCGTGCGGCGCATCGCCGACCGGGTCTGCGTGATGCAGGGCGGCGAGATCGTCGAGCAGGGGCCGGTGGCGGAGATCTTCGCCAATCCGCAGCATCCCTACACGAAGAAGCTTCTGGCGGCCGAGCCGAAGGGCCGGCCCGACCCGGTGCCCGAGGGCGCCGAGGAGATCGTGCGGACCGAGGACCTGCGCGTCTGGTTCCCGATCAAGCGCGGGCTCATGCGGCGGACGGTCGGCCATGTGAAGGCGGTCAATGCCGCGACGATCTCGGTCCGCGCCGGCGAGACGCTCGGCATCGTCGGCGAGAGCGGGTCGGGCAAGACCACCCTCGCGCTCGGGATCATGCGGCTGATCGAGAGCACGGGACCGATCGTCTATCTCGGCAAGGACATTTCCGGCTGGCGGCCGCGCGAGCTCAGGAAACTCCGCCGCGACATGCAGATCGTGTTCCAGGACCCCTACGGTTCACTCTCGCCGCGGATGACCTGCGAGCAGATCATCGCCGAGGGGCTGACCGTCCACGGCGTCGAGAAGGGCCGCAACCGGCGCGAGATGGTGGCAGAGATCATGGCCGAGGTCGGGCTCGACCCGGCGATGATGGAGCGCTATCCGCACGAGTTCTCGGGCGGCCAGCGCCAGCGGATCGCCATCGCCCGGGCGATGATCCTGCGCCCTAAGGTCGTGGTGCTGGACGAGCCGACCTCGGCTCTGGACATGACGGTGCAGGTGCAGATCGTGGAGCTTCTGCGCGACCTCCAGCGCCGCTACGGGCTCGCCTATCTCTTCATCAGCCACGATCTGCGCGTCGTCAGGGCGCTCGCGCACAAGGTGATCGTGATGAAGGCGGGCGATGTCGTCGAGTCGGGGGCGGGCGAGGCGGTCTTCGAGGCACCGAAGACGGAGTACACCCGCGAGCTGATGGCGGCGGCGTTTGGTCATGCCCTGGCCAGCGCCAGCGCATGAAGATCCTCTTCGTCCACCAGAACTTTCCCGGCCAGTTCCTGCATCTTGCCCCGGCGCTCGCGGCGCGCGGGCACGAAGTGCTGGCGCTGACGGCTGAGGCAAACCAGCGCCCGTCGCCGGTGCCGGTGATGCGCTACCGGACCCCGCCCGAGGTTGCGGTGCAGGGGATCGCCCGGAGCTATGCCGAGGCGGCCGAGCGCGGTGCGACGGTGGCGCGCGCCTGCGCCCAGCTGTCCGAGACGCGCGGCTTCGTGCCCGACGTGGTCTTCGGCCACGGCGGCTGGGGCGAGACGATGTATCTCCGCGAGGTCTGGCCCGAGGCGCGGCACCTGACCTATGCCGAGTTCTACTACCGGAGCCGCGGCCTCGACACCGACTTCGACCCCGAGTTCCGGCGCACCGGGCTCGGATCCCGGCTCGGCGTGGCGTCGCGGAAGGCGCATCTCCTGATGGCGCTCGAGGATGCAGATGCCGCGCTCGCGCCGACCGCCTGGCAGGCCTCGACGCTGCCGGACCATGTCCGGGCGAAGACCACGGTGATCCATGACGGGATCGACACCGACCGGGTGCGGCCCGATCCCGCGGCGCGGCTCGAGCTGCCGGGCGGGCGGGTGCTCAAGCCGGGCGACGAGGTTGTGAGCTTCGTCAGCCGCAATCTCGAACCCTATCGCGGCATCCATGTCTTCCTGCGCGCGCTGCCGGCGGTGCTGGAGGCGCGGCCCGAGGCGGAGGTGGTGATCGTCGGCGGTGAGGGCCAGAGCTACGGTCCCGCACCGGGGCCGGGGCAGAGCTGGAAACGCCGTTTCCTCGACGAGCTCGGGCCCCGAATCGACCCCGCGCGGGTGCATTTCCTCGGCCAGGTGCCCTATCGGCAGTTCCTCGCGCTAATGCAGGTGACGCGGGTCCATGCCTATCTGAGCTATCCCTTCGTGTTGTCATGGTCGATGCTCGAGGCGATGAGCGCCGGGGCGCTGGTCGTGGGCTCGCGCACGCCGCCGGTCGTGGAGGTGATCCGCGATGGCGGGAACGGTCTGCTCGTGGAGTTCTTCGACGTCGCGGGCTGGTCGCGGGCGCTCATTTCGGCGCTGGCCGATCCGGCGCGGGACGCGGGCCTGAGGGCGGCGGCGCGGCAGACGATCATCGAGGGCTACGACCTGAAATCGGTCTGCCTGCCGCGGCTGATTGCCTTCGTCGAGGGCCGGGCGCAGGGCTGACGGGGCGCGATCTTTCGGCGAAAAATCGGAGTCCCGGCGGCGCGGCGGTGCGGGGTTCAGACCGCCGGGCTGTGACCGGCCTTCGACAGGTCGTAGGCGTCGAAGACGCGGGCGATCATCCGGGTGAGCGGCCGCCCCTTCTCGGGGACCGCAAGGCCCGCGGCGTCAACCGTGACCATGTCGCCGAACTCGCGCGCGGCGAGCGCGTACATCTCCTGCAACTCGGCGTCGCTTATGCCAAAGCTCGACCGCAGCTCGGTGCTGTCGATGCGGAAGTCGCACATCAGCGCCTCGATCATCCGCGCCCGGAGCTTGTCCTGGCCGGCGAAGCCATGGCCCTTCGCGGTCGAGAACCGGCCCTCGCGGATCGCCTTGGTATGGGCCGAGGTCGAGGGCGCGTTCTGGGCGTAACCTTGCGGGAAGCGCGAGATCGACGAGGCGCCGAGACCGATCAGCGCTGGGGCGAGGTCGTCGGTATAGCCCTGGAAGTTGCGCCGGAGCCGGCCCTCGCGCGCGGCGACGGCCAGCCCGTCGGTGGGCAGCGCGAAATGGTCGATGCCGATCTCGTCGTAGCCGTCGGCGACGAAGAGGTCGCGCGCGGTCTCGAAAAGCTTCAGTCTTTCCTCGGGGCGGGGCAGGCTGTCGGAGGGGATCATCACCTGGCGCCGCGCCATCCAGGGCACATGGGCATAGCCGTAGAGCGCCACCCGGTCAGGGCCGAGCGACAGGAGCTTCTGCACCGAATCGGCTATGCGCGCGCGGGTCTGGTGCGGCAGGCCGAAGAGGATGTCGGCGTTGAGCGAGCGGATGCCGCGGGCGCGGAGCTTGTCGGCGGCGAGCTTCGTGACCTCGAAGCTCTGGTCGCGGCCGATCGACTTCTGGATGTCGGGGTCGAAGTCCTGGACCCCGATCGAGGCGCGGTTCATCCCCGCCTCGGCCAGCGCGTCGAGCCTTGCGTCGTCGATCTCGTTGGGGTCGATCTCGACCGAGAACTCGGCGCCCTCGCCCATCGGCACCACGTCGAACACGGTCCGGGCGAGGTCGCGCATCAGGTCGGGCGCGAGCAGCGTCGGCGTGCCGCCGCCCCAGTGGAGCCGCGAGAGCGTGACGCCGGCGGGCAGCTCGGCCTGCAGGAGTCTGAGCTCGGCCTTCAGCACCTCGACATAGGCGCGCACCGGCTCGTCCGAGGTCGTTCCTTGAGTCCGGCAGGCGCAAAACCAGCAGAGCCTGCGGCAGAACGGCACGTGCAGGTAGAGCGAAATCCGCGAACCCTCTGGAATCAAACCGATCCAGTTCCGAAAATCTTCGGGCCCGGTGCAGGAATTGAAGTGCGGAGCGGTCGGATAGCTCGTATAACGCGGTACACGCGCGTCAAAAAGCCCGAGCCGCGTGAGTTGCGATTCAGCTGTCATGGGCCTAGCGTTAGTAGCCGCCATCACACCGGACCTTGACCCAGATCAAAGAATGCAGATGTCCCTTCATGAAGTCCCCCTCTCGGCGCCGAAATGCGGCGACTGCCCCATTCGTCACCGGGCGGTCTGCGCGCGCTGCGAAGCGGACGAGCTCGCGGCACTCGACGCGATCAAGTACTACCGCAGCTTCGAGGCGGGCCAGACGCTGATCTGGTCGGGCGACCGGATGGATTTCGTGGCCTCGGTGGTCACCGGGGTCGCGACGCTGACCCAGGTGCTGGAGGACGGGCGCACACAGGCGGTGGGGCTCCTCTTCCCGTCGGATTTCGTCGGCCGGCCGGGGCGCGACACCGCGCCCTACAATGTGATCGCCACAACCGACCTTCTCATGTGCTGCTTCCGCAAGAAGCCGTTCGAGGAATTGATGGGCCGCACCCCGCATATCGGCCAGCGGCTTCTGGAAATGACGCTGGACGAGCTCGACGCGGCGCGGGAGTGGATGCTGATCCTCGGCCGTAAGACCGCGCGCGAGAAGATCGCGAGCCTTCTGGCGATCGTCGGTCGGCGCGAGGCGTCGCTGCACCGCCGTGCGCCGCAGGGCCGGATCGTCTTCGACCTGCCGCTGACGCGCGAGGCGATGGCGGATTACCTTGGCCTGACGCTGGAAACGGTAAGCCGGCAGATCTCGGCCCTGAAACGCGACGGGGTGATCGAGCTGTCCGGCAAGCGCCACATCACGATCCCGGATTTCGACCGTTTGATGGAAGAGGCCGGGGACGACGCCGACGGCGGACTCGTCGGCTGAGAGAGGCGGCGAGATCGTGGCAGATCTCGCGAAGTCATCTCCATCCACCTTGCGGACAAAGCGGGCGTTCAGACACGTTTAGGAGAAACGGCCCCAGAGCATCTGGAAGTCGGGTTCACGATACCAGCCCGAGCTGACGCGCAATCGTTGCAGCATCGTAGTAGTCTCGACCTTCGACCACCTTTCCATCCTTGACCCGCATCACGCTGCAGTAGCGCGTCTCTTGCCGCCGACCACTCGGCTCAAACGTCCCGAGCGACGATTCAAGCGGTCCGGTATGGGTACCGCGATTGACGAACTCGACCACTGCCCGGTCTCCGTCGACGACGACGTTTGTGACTTTGACCTCTCCATCGGGAAACGCTCGCCGCCAGCGCTCGTAGTCCATTCGATATCCCTCGGGCCCGATCTGGCTCTCGCCTCGGGCGACGTCCTCGAACTGGCAGTCCTCCGCAATGACCGCAACGCCGCGTTCGGGATCGCGCATGTCCCACGATTCGTGGAATTGCCGAACGACCTTTTCGGTGGGATGCATGGCGATGACCTTCCGGTGAGTGTTTGTGTGAAGAGAGTAGCGGCCAGCGTTGATCAGTCCAACGGAAAGTCCCCATTGGGCTAAGGCCGGACTGACACTGGATCCGGGCATCTCTAATTCCTTTGCCGGATACCATGACCTCTGCTACCGTCGCGGCAGCTGAAGTCGGCAGGCAGTCAGCCTAATCGGTGTGTGCCGTAACTATCTCTGTCCGATGGAGGTACTTATGGAACACAGAACAACCCGCCGTGCAGCCCGCCGCGAGCGGCCGGTGCGGCAGACCAGCGCGGCGAACGCGTTCCGGCTTGACGAGACGGGCGCGGCGCGGGCGCGGTTCGGCTTTCTCGATGCCGGCGATCTCGACATCCTCAAGGCGCGGGTGGTGGAGCTGCTCTCCGACTACGGCGTCGTCGTCCTGCATCCCGAGGCGCGGGCGCGGCTGATCAAAGCCGGGGCGCGCGAGGGGACGGGGGCCGACCGGCTGCGGCTGCCACGGGAACTCATCGCCGAGGCGCTTGCCGCCACGCCGAAGGCGGCGCGGCTCGCTGGCAAGAAGCGCGGCCTCGATCTGGTGCTGCCGCGGCCGGACGGCGGCTTCGTGATGCGCACCGGGACCGGCGCGCATGGCTATGTCGATCCGCGCGACACCAAGTATCGCAACATGGACCTGACCGCGGTGAGCGAGATCGCGGCGGTGGCCAACACGCTCGACGAGGTGGGCTTCATCGCCCATCCCTTCGTCCACGGCGTGCCGGAGAAGACCGCCGACATCCACAGCTACGGGCGGCTCATCGCGCGCACCGACAAACATGTCTGGATGCAGCCCTACCAGTGGGAGAACGTAGACTACCTGATGAAGATCGCCGCGATCGCGGCGGGGGGCGAGGCGGAGCTGCGCGCCAATCCGATCACCAGCGTCATCACCTGCTCGTTCACGCCCTTGGAATTCAAGTACATGGATACCCATGTGATCATCGAGGCGGGCAAGTATGGCGTGCCGCTCCATGCCTGTTCGCTGCCCTCGTCGGGGGGCACGGCGCCCTTGTCGACCGCGTCGATGGCGGTGATGGCGGCAGCCGAGATTGTCGGCATGACGGTGATGGCGCATGTGCTCGCCCCCGGCACGCCGGTGATCGCGACGCCGCTGATGTTCACGCTCGACATGCGCACCGGCTCGGCGCTGCAGTCCTGCGTCGAGTCCCTGCAGGCCGCCAACATGTCGATCCAGCTGATGAAGCAGGGGTTCGGCATGATGGCGCATACCTACGGATCGGGCTCGGACACGCCCGACGTCGATCACCAGTCGATGGCCGAGCGCGCGCTCATCACCGAGACGGTGGCGCTGGCGGGCGCGGATATCCTCGGCGGGGTCGGGCAGCTCGAATGTGCCACCGTGTTCAGCCCGGTCCAGGCGGTGCTCGACAACGAGGTCGGGGCGATGATGCGGCGCTTCCTTCGCAAGCCCACGCTCGATGCCGAGAGCCTGAACTGGGAGGAGATGATGCGGATCCGCCAAGGCGGCCATTTCCTCGACAGCGCGCATACGATCGAGACCTGCCGCGACCAGCTCCAGCCCCAGGTGTTCCTGCGCCAGGGGCGGGACGACTACGAGAAGTCGGGCCGCCGCACCGCCTTCGACGCGGCGCGCGAGGCGGCGCTGGCGGCGATCGCGACGGCGCCGGAGGAGGGCGTGCTGTCGGAGGACCAGCGCAAGGAGATCGCGGCCCTCGCCGCCCATGCCGACGAGCATATCGTCGCGGCCTATGCCGGGGCGGTCGAGGTGATCTGAGCCGGAGGGCCCGGCGAAAGGAGAGCGGTATGGAGCTGCTGGCGGTCAGCGTCGGGCAACCGCGCCCGGCGCTCTATAACGGCAAGGAGATCGCGACCGGGATCTGGAAGGCGCCGGTGGCGGGACCGGTAAGGGTGCGGCGACTGAATGTCGACGGCGACCGCCAGGCCGACCTGACGGTGCATGGCGGCGTCCACAAGGCGGTCTATGCCTTCCCGGTCGAGCATTACGGCTTCTATCAGGAGCGCTTCGGGCCGGGACCGTTCGGCTTCGGCCATTTCGGCGAGAACCTGACCATCCGCGGGCTGAGCGAGGACGAGGTACGGATCGGCGACCGCTACCGGGTCGGCGGCGCGCTCCTCGAGGTCTCGCAGCCGCGCTCGCCCTGCTTCAAGTTCGGCCTGCGCATGGGATCGCGGGAGGCGATCAAGGCCTGCGTCGAGAGCGCGCGCACCGGCTTTTACCTCCGCGTCGTGGAGGAGGGCGCGGTCGAGGCCGGCGACCGCATCGCCGCCGAGCACTGGGACGAGGCGGCCCCGACCGTCGCCGAGGTGCACCGGCTCTATTTCCTCGACCGGAGCGACCTTGCGGGGCTGCGCCGGGCGGCGGGCTGCGCGGCGCTCGCCCCCGCCTTCCGTGACGAGTTCATCGCCCGTCTCGCCGCGCTCGGCTGACCCCGCGCGGGGTCAGTGCGCCATGAGCACCGGCACGACGGCATGTTCGAGCATGTTGCGCGTGGTGCCGCCGAGGATCGCCTCGCGGAAGCGCGAATGGCCATAGGCGCCCATCACCACCATGTCGGCGTTGATGTCGCGCACATGCCGGGCCAGCACTTCGGAGGTCTTGGGCAGAGTCTTGGCCAGCACCGAGACCTCGGCATGGATTCCGTGGCGCGAGAGAAGCTGCGAGAGCATGCCGCCGGGATCGGACCGCTCTGGTCCGTGGCTCGGCGGGTCGATGATGGTGATGTCCACGGCGGTCGCAGCCTTGAGGAGCGGAAGGCCGGCGCGGGTCGCCGTCAGCGCCTCGTCGCTCTGGTTCCAGGCGAGCACGATGCGGGCGCCGAAATCCACGTTCGACATGCCTTCGGGAAGGACAAGGACCGGCGCCTTGCCCTCGAAGAGCGCGGCTTCGAGAATCGCCTCGGCGGCGGTGCTGCCGTTGGGGCCGTAGGGCTTTTGCAGGACGACCAGATCGGAGAAGCGCGCGAGCAACGCCACCGGCCCGCCGAGCGCGCCGATCTGCGCGACCGCGGTGTCGACGCCCCAGCGGATGTCTTCGGCATCGAGCCGGTCGCGGATCGCCTGTTCGGCGCGGGTTGCCTCATTCTTGGCTTCGTTATAGGCCTCCTGGGTGAGGATCGCGGTGGCACCGGCGTAGTAATACCCGGTCTGGGTCTGGTCGACGCCGATGCAGAGCACATCGAGATGGGCGTCCTCGCGCCGGGCGAGCGCCACGGCCGCATCGACCTGAGATGTCGCGCTTTTCGCGTCCGTGATGATCGTAAGTATCGACTTGTAGGCCATGCTGCTCCTCCTCCCAGCGCCAGGCTGTGTCGGTGGAAATCTTGTCGCTTAGGTCAGCGTCGCGCCTTGACAAGGATCAAGCGTGCCGCAGTGACGAATTGACCCAGATCAAAGCAGCGCTTACACCCCCCGGGCCACAACCCGGCCGTCAGAAAAGGTCCGCGGCACTGCCGAATCGGACAACAAGACATTGCGAGGGAACGCAGAGATGATTGATTATATCAAACTGGGCGTGCTTGGCGCGATAGCGGTATTGGCCGCGATCGCCGCCAATTACGCGCACGACCTGGCCTACATGGTGAACGCGCTGACGGTGATGCTCGCCGCCGCGATCACCTTCATTTGGGTGCTCCGCCGCATCGACGAGCCCCGGCCCGCGCCGGTCAACGAATACAACGACGGCGTCATCCGCGCCGGTGTGATCGCCACCTCGTTCTGGGGTGTCGTGGGGTTTCTGGTTGGCGTGACGATCGCGTTCCAGCTCGCCTTCCCGGCGCTGAATTTCTCTGATCTGACACATGGTTACCTGAACTTCGGCAAGCTCCGGCCGTTGCACACCTCGGCGGTGATCTTCGCCTTCGGGGGCAACGCGCTGATCATGTCCTCGTTCTACATCGTCCAGCGTACCTCGGCCGCCCGCCTCTGGGGTGGCAACCTTGCCTGGTTCGTGTTCTGGGGCTACCAGCTTGTGATCGTGCTCGCCGCGACCGGCTATATCCTCGGCGCCACCCAGTCGAAGGAATATGCCGAGCCGGAATGGTACGTCGACATCTGGCTGACGGTGGTCTGGGTCGCCTTCCTCGCGGTGTTCCTCGGCACGGTGATCAAGCGCAAGGAACCCCACATCTATGTGGCGAACTGGTTCCTGCTGTCGTTCATCGTCACGGTGGCGATGCTGCACCTCGTCAACAACCTGTCGATCCCGGTCTCGCTCTTCGGCTCGAAGTCGGTGCAGGTCTTCTCCGGCGTGCAGGATGCCATGACCCAGTGGTGGTACGGCCACAACGCGGTCGGCTTCTTCCTGACCGCGGGCTTCCTCGGCATGATGTACTACTTCGTGCCGAAACAGGTCGAGCGCCCGGTCTATTCCTACAAGCTCTCGATCATCCACTTCTGGGCGCTGATCTTCCTCTACATCTGGGCCGGTCCGCACCATCTGCACTACACCGCGCTGCCGGACTGGGCCTCGACCCTCGGCATGGTGTTCTCGATCATCCTCTGGATGCCCTCCTGGGGCGGCATGATCAACGGCCTGATGACGCTCTCGGGCGCCTGGGACAAGCTCCGGACCGACCCGATCATCCGCATGATGGTGGTCTCGATCGGCTTCTACGGCATGTCGACCTTCGAAGGCCCGATGATGTCGATCAAGGCGGTGAACTCGCTGTCGCACTACACCGACTGGACCATCGGTCACGTCCATTCCGGCGCGCTTGGCTGGAACGGCATGATCACCTTCGGCGCGCTCTACTTCCTGACGCCGCGCCTGTGGAACCGCGAGCGGCTCTACTCGCTCACGCTGGTCTCCTGGCACTTCTGGCTCGCCACGATCGGTATCGTGCTCTACGCCGCCTCGATGTGGGTCACCGGCATCATGGAAGGCCTGATGTGGCGTGAAGTCGACGCGCAGGGCTTCCTCGTGAACGCCTTCGCCGACACCGTGGCCGCCAAGTTCCCGATGTACGTGGTGCGCGGCCTCGGCGGGGTCCTGTACCTCGCGGGTGCGGTCATCATGGTCTACAACCTCTGGGCCACCGTCGCGAAGCAGCCGGCCACCGCCGGCGCCCGCGCCGCGGTCCCGGCCGAATAAGGGAGGCCGGAACCATGGCCATTCTGGAAAAGCACAAGGCTCTCGAGAAGAACGCGTCGCTTCTGCTCGTCGGCTCGTTCCTGGTCGTCACCATCGGCGGCATCGTCGAGATCGCGCCGCTCTTCTACCTCGAGAACACGATCGAGAAGGTGGAAGGGGTGCGGCCCTACACGCCGCTGGAGCTCACGGGGCGCGACATCTACATCCGCGAGGGTTGCTACGTCTGCCACAGCCAGATGATCCGGCCGATGCGTGACGAGGTCGAGCGCTACGGGCACTACTCGCTCGCCGCGGAATCGATGTACGATCACCCGTTCCAGTGGGGATCGAAGCGCACCGGGCCGGATCTGGCGCGGGTGGGCGGCCGCTACTCGGACGAGTGGCATGTCGACCACCTGACAGACCCGCAGTCGGTGGTGCCGGAATCGGTGATGCCGAAATACGGCTTCCTGTCGAACCGCTTCATCGAGCCCAAGTACATCGAGGACCGGCTGAAGACCGACGCGCTCGTGGGCGTGCCCTACACCTCGGAGATGATCGAGCTCGCCAAGGCAGATTTCGCCGCGCAGGCCGATCCGGACGCCGATACCGAGGGGCTCGTGGAACGCTATCCGGGCGCCACGGTGTCGAACTTCGACGGCCAGAAGGGCATCACCGAGATGGACGCGCTCGTCGCCTATCTGCAGGTGCTGGGCACGATGGTCGACTTCTCGACCTTCCAGCCCGACCCGAACCGCTGAGGAGGGGGCCATGGACAGTTATTCGCTACTGAGGCACTTCGCCGACAGCTGGGCGCTTCTCGCGCTCGTCGCGGTGTTCCTCGGCGTCGTGGTCTGGGCCTTCCGGCCCGGATCGCGCAGCCTGCACCGCGACATCGCCAACATCCCCTTCCGGCATGAAGACAGACCCGCAGCCGGCGACAGCGCCGCGCAGGAGGCCCTGAAATGAGCAGAAAACCGATCAAGCAGAAGGCCGATCCGGAAACGACCGGCCACGAGTGGGACGGCATCCAGGAATGGGACAACCCGATGCCGCGCTGGTGGCTCTGGACCTTCTACGCCACGATCATCTGGGGCATCGCCTACACCATCGCCTATCCGGCCTGGCCGCTCGTCACCCAGGCGACGCAGGGGATCTTCGGCCAGAAGAACCGCGCTGCGGTCGCCGCGGAGATCCAGCGTTACGAAGACGCCAACGCGCCGGTCGAGGCGAAGCTCGTCGCGGCCGACCTGACCGCGATCGCCAGCGATCCGGAGCTTCAGAACTACACGATGAACGCCGGCGGCGCGGTTTTCCGCACCTGGTGCGCGCAGTGCCACGGCTCGGGCGCGGCGGGCGCGGTGGGCTACCCCAACCTGCTCGACAACGACTGGCTATGGGGCGGCACGATCGAGGATATCCACACCACGATCAGCCACGGCATCCGCAACACCGAGGACGCCGATGCCCGCTACTCGGAGATGCCGCGCTTCGGCGCCGACGAACTGCTTGAGCCCGAGCAGATCGACCAGGTCGTGAACCACGTCCTGAAGATCTCGGGACAGGAAGCCGACGAGGCTCTGGCGGCCGAGGGCGCCACGGTCTACGCCGACAACTGCGCGGGATGCCACGGCGAGGACGGCACCGGTGACCGGGCGCAGGGCGCGCCGAACCTGACGGATGCGATCTGGCTCTATGGCGGGGACGTCGAGGCGTTGACCGAGTCGGTCAGCAATGCGCGCTTCGGGGTAATGCCGGCCTGGGCCGGCCGTCTCAGCGAGGCCGAGATCCGCGCCGTTGCGGCCTGGGTCCACAGCCGCGGCGGCGGCGAGTAGGCCGCGAGCGAGGGAATCAAAGGAATGGGGGCCGCGGCCCCCATTTCATTTCGGTACGCCGCGTGCTCCGGCGCCGGCGTTTACGGGCGCGCCGGACCTGCGCTAAGGTCGGCACACGACGCCGCCGGACGTCGCCCGCGCTCGTCACGCGGAAGGCCCGGTCGGGAAGAATTGTGACTGTCAGACACCGCGCCGCAGAGTTCATGTGCGCCAAGGGAGGTAAGAGGATGATCGAGAAGATTCTGGTTGCCGTCGACGGCTCCGGCCATTCCATCAAGGCGGTGGAATATGCCGCCACGATCGCGGCGGCCTGCAAGGCGAAGCTCCTCGTCCTGACGGTGCTGAAACCGCGCCAGGTTCCGAAAGTCTCTGACGCTTTGCGCAAGTATGCCGAGCTCGAGCATATCGAGGGGACCGACTACGAGGCGATGAAGCTTCTGTCGAGCGACCTTCTGGCCCATGCGGCAGAGGTCGCGCGCGGCAAGGGTGCGACCGATATCGACAAGCTGGTCGAGAGCGGGCCGGTCGCCCGCACCATCGTCGATCTCGCCCGGCGGCGGAAGGTCGACATGATTGTCCTCGGGTCGCGCGGGCTCGGCAACATCGAGGCGACCCTGCGCGGCGGTGTGTCGCACCGCGTCGAGCTTCTCTCGAAATGCCCGGTTCTTACGGTCAAATGACGCCAAACGGCAGCGGGGCGGCCCCTCGGTCGCCCCGCGCTTGATTTATGTCAATGTGCCGGTCCGAGAATCGCTGCAGATTGCCGGGGAACTGGGAGATAACCCCCCCAGTCCAAGCACCGGCGCCCCGTCCTGTTCGCGCGTTTCCTGGGGGCTCCGGTGCTTGACTTTTTCCGGCCTAGCCCATCGCCTCAGCCTTTGCGCCTCTTTCGCGGGCGCGTTTCGCGTCGACCCGCACCACCCAGTTCGCGAGCCCGGCGCCAGCGAGGAAGTAGGCCGCCCCGACCGCCAGCACCAGCTCGCCCGGAATCGGCCCGATATCGGCGCGGTTGACGAAGCCGGCGAAGCTCTGCACCGGAACCGGGTGGATCACCAGCTTGCCGACATAGGCGAGCGACTGGATCGCGAGGATCCACAGGTAGTTGCGCCGTACCCGCCGGGCCAGGGCGGTCATGAAGCCGATGTGATAGACCGGATGAAGGTAGTCGTTGGCCAGCACGTTGTGCCAGTTCTGCTCGGTGTGCAGGTCGCCGTCATCGGTCAGCATCGGCGCGTAGAAGTGCTTTTCGAGCCAGCGGGCGCGGCCGCGCCAGACGTTGAAGTAGCGGTAGCGCCGCGCCTCGAGCACGAGGAAGAGCAGGATCAGGACGCCGACGATGAGAAGCGGGATCGGCGAGGCGCCGGGCGAGGAGAAGGAGATCGAGAGCGCCACCCCGAGCGTCACCACCGCCCAGTTCGTCGTGGTGTCGAGCCTGGTGCGCCAGATCGTCGAGCGGTAGACCTCGGCGCGGTAGAGATGGGCGAGCGCGCCGATCTCCGCGGCCGTGAATTCCGAGGTTTCGGTCGCCCTGCGCTTGTCTGCCATTCACGCCCCCATGGTCCCGTTCCCCCGGATTGAACCCGATCCCGGCGCGATCTCCAAGGCCCCCGGCAGTGATTCGTGGTAGCCTGCCCCCGGCGGATTCGCCGCATCGCAGCGGCGGCTTTTGACCTATATCAAGGCTGCGGCTCCGCATCACGGCTTAAGAGAGCGGCGCGAACAGACAAATCTAGGAATTTGCATATGAGTTCCAGCGACACCCCTCCGGCGCTTTACGCCGCGCACGAGCCCGTGTTCCCTCGCCGCGTCAGCGGGACATTCCGGACCCTGAAATGGGTGATCATGGCGGTCACGCTCGGGATCTACTACATCACGCCGCTCCTGCGCTGGGACCGGGGGCCGAACCTGCCCGACCAGGCGGTGCTCGTGGACCTCGCCAACCGGCGGTTCTTCTTCTTCATGATCGAAATCTGGCCCGACGAGTTCTATTTCGTCGCGGGACTCCTGATCATGGCCGGGCTCGGGCTGTTCCTCTTCACCTCGGCGGCCGGCCGGGTCTGGTGCGGCTATGCCTGTCCGCAGACGGTCTGGACCGACCTCTACATCCTCGTCGAACGCTGGGTCGAGGGCGACCGCAACGCCCGCGTCCGGCTCTGGAACGCGAAATGGGATTTCCGCAAGTTCCGGCTTCGCATGACCAAGTGGACGCTCTGGCTCCTGATCGGGCTCGCGACCGGCGGGGCCTGGGTCTTCTATTTCACCGATGCGCCGACGCTCGCCCGCGATCTCGTGACGGGGCAGGCGCATCCCATCGCCTACACGACGATGGCCGTCCTCACCTTCACCACCTTCTTCTTCGGCGGTTTCGCGCGCGAACAGATCTGCATCTACGCCTGCCCGTGGCCACGCATCCAGGCGGCGATGATGGACGAGGACACGCTGGTTGTCGCCTATCGCGAGTGGCGCGGCGAGCCGCGCGGCAAGCTGAAGAAGGGCGAGGTGGACCCCGGACAAGGCGACTGCATCGACTGCATGGCCTGCGTCAACGTCTGCCCGGTGGGGATCGACATCCGCGAGGGCCAGCAGCTCGAATGCATCACCTGCGCGCTCTGCATCGACGCCTGCGACGAGGTCATGGACCGGATCGGCAAGCCGCGCGGTCTCATCGGCTACATGGCGCTGAAGGACGAGACCGCCGAACGGGCGGGGCGCGAACCGAAAAGCGTCTGGAAGCACATCCTGCGGCCGCGGACGATCCTCTACACCTCGCTTTGGTCCTTGATCGGCGTCGCGATGGTCGTCGCGCTCTTCGTCCGTTCGCCGATCGACGTGAACGTCACGCCGGAGCGCAACCCGCTCTTCGTCACCATGTCCGACGGCGCGATCCGCAACAGCTACGAGCTGCGCCTGCGCAACAAGCATGGCGAAGACCGGCCGTTTCGGATATCCGTCACCGCGGATGCCCGCTTCCGCCTCGCGCTGGAAGGCGGTGAAAGCCTGGAGGTGATGGTGCCCGCGGATTCGACCCTGACCCAGCGGCTCTATGTCACCGCCCCGGCGGGGACCTCGGCGGCGAAGACCGAGCGGACCGACATCCGGCTCTGGATCGCCGACGGCAAGAGCACCGACCGGGTCAATGTCGACACCGTGTTCAACGGGAAGGGCGAGTGAGATGAAGCGCGAGCTGACCGGCCGCAAGGTGTTCCTGATCACCGCCGCCGCCTTCGGCGTGATCATCGCGGTCAACGTCGTGATGGCGGTGCAGGCGGTGCGTACCTTCCCCGGTCTCGAGGTCAAGAACTCCTATGTCGCCTCTCAGTCGTTCGATGCCGAGCGAAAGGCGCAGGAGGCGCTGGGCTGGACGCTGACCGAAAGCTACGGCGCGGGCGAGCTCAGGCTCGCCTTCCGCGATGCGGACGGGCTGCCGGTGCGGGTCGAGGGGCTTTCGGCCACGGTCGGGCGCACGACCGAATCCGCGAGCGACCTCACGCCCGAGTTCGCCTGGGTCAACGGCGACTACGTCGCGAAGGCTGATCTCGCGCCCGGCAAGTGGATGATCCTTCTTGAGGCTTTCGCCGGGGACGGCACCCGCTTTCATCAGCGCATCGACCTCTTCGTGAGGGGCTGATGACCTCGCTCGCACCCTCCGCCTCGGCCTGTCCGGCCTGCGTCGCCGCCCCCGCCGCCGAACGCATTGCCGAGGCGCGGGCGGTGAAGGACGCGGGCCTCGTGCTCTCGCTGCCGACGGCGCATTGCGCGGTCTGCATCTCGGACGTTGAGCGGACCTTGTCGGCACTGCCCGGAGTCCGGTCGGCGCGGCTGAACCTCACGCTGAAACGGGTCTCGGTCGCCGCCGCGCCCGAGGTCACGGCCGAGGACCTGATCGGCGCGCTGAAGGGGATCGGTTACCCGGCGCATGAGCTTGATCCGGGGCTTCTGTCGGTCACCGAGACCGACAAGGCGGGGCGCGACCTCCTGATGCGCCTCGGCGTCGCGGGTTTCGCGATGATGAACATCATGCTCCTGTCGGTCGCGGTCTGGTCCGGGGCCGAGGCGGCGACGCGCGACCTCTTCCACTGGATCTCGGCCGCGATCGCCCTGCCGACGCTGGCGTTTTCCGGCCAGCCCTTCTTCGCCTCGGCCTTCGCCTCGCTGAAGGCGCGGCGCCTTGGCATGGACGTGCCGATCTCGCTGGCGCTGATCCTCGCCTCGTCGATCTCGCTCTACGAGACCTTCGCGGGCGGCCATAACGCCTATTTCGACGCCGCCGTATCGCTCTGCTTCTTCCTGCTCGCGGGACGCTACCTCGACTACCGCAGCCGCGCCGCCGCGCGCTCGGCGGCCGAGGAGCTGACCGCGCTCGAAGTGCCGCGCGCGACAAGGGTGCGGGACGGCGCCGAGACCGTGGTGCCGATCGCCGAGCTTGCCGTGGGCGATCTGGTGCGGGTCCGGCCCGGCGGGCGGATGCCGGTGGATGGCGTCGTCACGGAAGGCACGTCGGAGATCGACCGCTCGCTCCTGACCGGCGAGACGCTGCCGGTCTGGGCGGGCGAGGGGAGTGCGGTGAGCGCGGGTGAGGTCAACCTTACCGGGCCGTTGACGCTGCGGGTCACGGCGGCCGGGCGCGACACCTCGCTCCACCGCATGGCCGATCTGGTGGCGGTCGCCGAAAGCGCCAGAACCCGCTACACCTCGCTCGCCGACCGCATGGCGCGGGCCTACTCGCCGGTCGTGCACCTGATGGCGCTCGCCTCCTTCTCGACCTGGCTTTACCTCACCGGCGATCTGCGCCTTGCGGTCAACGTCGCGGCGGCCGTCCTCATCATCACCTGTCCTTGCGCGTTGGCGCTCGCGGTGCCGGCAGTAGTGACTTCCGCTTCGGGCAAGCTTTTCCGCAAGGGATTCCTTATCAAGGACGGCACCGCGCTCGAACGGCTGGCCGAGGTCGATACGGTGGTCTTCGACAAGACCGGGACCCTGACCCTTGGCGCGCCGGAGCCAGTCGACCTCGCCGCGTATCCCCGCGCCGATCTGGAGATCGCGGCGGCGCTCGCCGGGGCCTCGGCGCATCCCCTGTCGCGGGCAATCAGCACGGCGCTGGCCGAAGCCGGGGTCGTCCCGGCCAGGGTTGCGGACATCCGCGAAGTGCCGGGCTACGGCGTCGAGGGGCGGCACGGTGACCGGATGGTGCGGCTCGGCCGCGCCGAATGGGTGGGGGCGACGCCCGCTGACGGCACGGCGACCTACCTTTCGACCGGCGAGGGCGCGGCCCGCGCCTTTGGCTTCACCGACCGGCCGCGCCCCGGCGCCGGCGCGGCGGTGGCGGCGCTGAAGGCGGCGGGCAAGCGGGTGATCCTCCTGTCGGGCGACACCGAGGCGCCGGTGGCGCGACTGGCGTCCGATCTCGGCATCGAGGACTGGCAGGCGGGCCAGCGTCCCGAGGACAAGGCCGCGCGCATCTCGGCTCTGACGGGGGAGGGCGCCCGCGTTCTGATGGTGGGCGACGGGCTCAACGATACCGCCGCGCTCGCCTCGGCCCATGTCTCGATCTCGCCCGCCTCGGCGCTCGACGCGGCACGGGTGGCCTCGGACATCGTGCTCCTCGGGCAGGACCTCGCGCCGCTGGCCGACGCGATCCGCATCGCGAAGCAGGCGCGGATCCGCATCAAGCAGAACTTCGCGCTGTCGCTCGCCTACAACCTCGTCGCGGTGCCGGTGGCGCTCGTCGGCCTCGCCACGCCCTTGATCGCGGCGCTCGCCATGTCCACATCCTCGGTCACCGTGTCGCTGAACGCGCTACGCCTGAAGTAAGGCTCCCTCCGATGGAAATGCTGGCAATCCTGATCCCGGTCTCGCTCCTCCTCGGAGGGCTCGGGCTCGTCGCGTTCCTCTGGGCGCTGAAACACCGGCAATACGAGGATCCCGAGGGCGACAGCCACCGCATCCTCAAGAAGGACTGGGACGACCGTCCGAAACCCTGATCAGGGACCGACCACGGTGCAGTCGGTCTGCCGCGCCTGCAGGCGGCGGCAGGCGAGCTGGGCCATCTCCTCGGTCATGCCGACGAAATTCGCATCATAGCCGCCATTGCGAGACACCACCTTGCGCAGCGCCTCGTCGAGCGTCGTCATCTCGACGAGCGCGGTCTGGAGAAGCTGGCGCTCGGCGTTGTAGCGCGAGGAGAAATGGCCGACGTTGATCGCCCATTGCCGCCCGCCGGAGGTGGAGACGCGGGTGACGACCTCGAGCTCCTCGGCGCCTTCTGCGGGCTGCGTCACAGCGGCGAGCACGATCTGTTCGGGCGCCTCGGGCTTCGCTGCCGCCGGGGCGGCCACGATCACGGTTTCGACCGGCTCGGGCGCCGGCTCGGCGGCCGGCGCGGCTTCGGCCACTTCGGCGGGCTCGGCGGCTTCGGTGGCCGGCGCGGCATCCGGCGCGGCGGCCTCGGCCACCAGATCGGCCGGGCGCGGTTTGGGCGCGGTTTCGGGTACGGTCACCGCGGCAAGGTCGACGCCCTCGGGTTCCGTCGCCGGCGCCTCGGCAGGCGGTGCGGCAGCGGCGAGCACGGTCTCGGGTTGCGGCGCGGTCTCCTGGACGAAGGAGGACGCGGGCAACGCCTCGGACTCGGCGGCTGCGACAACGGGCTCTGCGGCTTCGGCAGGTGCGGCTTCGGGTTCCGCCTCGGCAACGACCGTCGCGGCGGGGGCGGCGGGCGCGCCCTGGGCCTCGGCGAGGACCGCGTTGATCGTGTCCTGCATCGCCACGAGGAGTTCGTCGGCCGGCGCCGTGTCTCCGGGCACCGGCCTTGGCAGCGGGCGCGGGCTCTGTGCGACCGCCACGTTCAGGCGCAGGGTCTTGCCTGCGGGCAGCGTGCGGCTGCCGGAAATCGCGTCGGCGACGACGCGGGCGACGTCGTCGGCCGGCTCGTCGGCGCTGGCGACATAGGCCGGGCGTGCGGGTTTCTGCACCGCGACCCGGTTCGGCGCCTTGCCGAAGCCGAGGTCCATCAGTTCGGCCACGCGGGCATTGCGCGAGGCCGTCGACTTGCCGCCGAAGACGGTGGTGATGATGCGCTTGTCGCCGCGCTGCGCGGAGGCGGTGAGGTTGAAGCCGGCGGCCGAGGTGTAGCCGGTCTTGATCCCGTCCGCGCCCTTGTAGGCGGCCAGGAAGCGGCGGTTGGTATGGGCGACCTGGGCGATGCCGGCATCGGCCGTCGTGCGCGAGAAGATGTTGTAGTACTGCGGGAAATCGTAGAACAGGTGCCGCCCGAGCGTCGTCATGTCGCGCGCGGTCGAAAGATGGCCCTTCGCGGTCAGGCCGTTGGCGTTGACGAAGCTGGTGCGGCTCATGCCCATCGCCTTGGCGGTGCGGTTCATCCGCTTGGCGAAGGCGGGCTCGGACCCCTCGATCGCCTCGCCGATCGCGGTCGCGGCGTCGTTGGCCGACTTGATCGCGGCGGCCCGGATCAGGTAGCGCAGCGCGATTGATTGGCCCGCGCGCAGGCCGAGCCGCGAGGGTGGCTGCGAGGCGGCGTGCTTGGAGACGGTGACCTTGCTGTCGAGCGAGATCTCGCCGCGCTCGATCGCCTCGAAGGCAATGTAGAGCGTCATCATCTTGGTGAGCGAGGCCGGATGCAGCCGCGTGTCGGCATTGTCCTGATGCAGCACCTCGCCGGTGCGGGCGTCGATGACGAAATCGGCGTAGGGCGCAGCCAGCGCCAGAACCGGCGCGAGAAAACATGCCAGCGCGAACGCCACGAATATGCGGGTGTTATGAACCCACTGCCCCGGACAAGCGAACACCTGCCTCACCTTTATCCTGCCTCGCGCCCCGGTCATTCGCGCCGGGGCTTCAATTATGTTCGTTCACGATAACATAGGCTCGGGCCACCGGAAACACCTGATATCCTGCAGGTTGCAGCTATTTTCGGTGTGTGCGGTGAGGGGATGGCCCTTCGCGGATCTAGCGGTTCGCGGTGTCGGGCATACCAGATCCGCTCTCCGTCCCGGCGTGGATCTGTGCGACGAGCGCGTCGAGCCCGCCAAGGTCGGGCAAGGTGTGGAACCGCGCGTGGTCCTCGGGCGCTGCCTCGTGTTCGAGCGCCCAGGTCAGTTCATGCGGCACATGCACGCCCCAGCCGCCGATCCGGAGCATCGGCAGGACGTCCGATTTCAGCGAGTTTCCGACCATCATCGCGGCCTCGGCCACGAGGCCATGGCGGGCGAAAATATCGGCATAGACCGGGGCGGTCTTGTCCGAGACGATCTCAACCCCGTCGAAGAGGTCGCCAAGCCCGGACTGGGCGAGCTTGCGCTCCTGGTCGAGCAGGTCGCCCTTGGTGATGAGCAGGATCCGGTAGTCCACCGCGAGCCCCTCGACCGCCGCGCGGGCATGGGGCAGAAGCTCGATCGGATGGGCGAGCATCTCCTGACCGGCGGCGATGATCTCGCGGATCACGCGCGCCGGCACGCGGTCCTCGGTCACCTCGATCGCGGTCTCGATCATCGAGAGCATGAACCCCTTGATGCCGAAGCCGTAGCGGCCGAGGTTTCGGCGCTCGGCCGCGAGCAGGCGGTCGTCGAGATGGTCGCGATCGGCATAATCGGCCAGAAGCCCCGCGACATGGTCCTGGGTCATGCGGAAGAACCGCTCGTTGTGCCAGAGCGTGTCGTCGGCGTCGAAGGCGATCGTGGTCAGGTCCGGCATGGCTATCCCCCGCTCCCAGTTCTCCCGGATTCGGGGCTGCGGATCAATCGCCGCGCTTGGCGGCCTTTTCTGGCGCGCCTGAGGGTTTATAGTAGGAGACAGAGCCGACCGCAGCCGAATCCCGATCGCGGCCCTTCAGGAGTGTGGCATTGCCCCTGCGCCCCATAATCATGTCGGACCGCAAGAGCGGCGACGACCACGAGACGTCGGTCGCCACCAAGATGCGGCCGAAGACGCAGCGGCCGCCGCTCTACAAGGTGCTTTTGCTCAACGACGACTACACGCCGATGGAGTTCGTCGTCCATGTGCTGGAACGCTATTTCGGCATGAGCCACAGCCAGGCCTTCGAGATCATGCTGACGGTGCACAAGAAGGGGCTCGCGGTGGTCGGGGTCTTCTCCTTCGAGGTGGCGGAGACCAAGGTCGCCCAGGTGATGGATTTCTCGCGCCGCCACCAGCATCCGCTGCAATGCACGATGGAAAAGGAATAGGGCGCGGCCCGCTCCATGACGCATCCCCGGCTTTCCCTCGCGCTTGACGGCGCCGACGCGCTGCCGCTCTCCGGGCAGATCCTCGCTTTGGGGCCGGTCGCGGCGGCGGGCGACCTGCCGCTGCCGAAGGAGCGCACAACCGTCGTGCAGGGCTTCCGTCCCGACCACGACACCTTTGCCGCGCGCGGCTACCGGACCGTGCCTGCGGTTGCCGAGGCGGGTTCGGGCTTTGCCGCCGCCATCGTCTTTCTGCCGCGGTCGCGGGGGGCGGCCCATGCGCTCGTCGCCGAGGCGGCGGCGCGGGTCGTGCCGGGCGGGCCGGTCTGGGTCGACGGCGCCAAGACCGACGGCATCGACTCGATCCTGAAGGAGGTCCGCGCCCGCGTCGCGGTCTCGGCCCCGTTCGCCAAGGCACATGGCAAGGTCTTCCGCTTCGACGCGCCGGGGCCGGAGGCTTTCGCCGGCTGGGCGGCGGCGGATATCCATCCCGCGCCCGGCTTCGTGACCCGGCCCGGCGTGTTCTCGGCCGACAAGATCGACCGCGGTTCGGCGCTTCTGGCCGAGGCCCTGCCGCAGGGCCTGAAGGGCCGCGTCGCCGATCTCGGGGCCGGCTGGGGCTGGCTCGCCGCGCAGATCCTCGCGCGGCCGGGGGTGAGCGAGCTGCACCTCGTCGAGGCCGATCATGCCGCACTTGCCTGCGCCGAGGTCAATATCGACGATCCGCGCGCGCGCTTCCACTGGGCCGACGCGACCCGCTTCCGCCCGCCCGCGAAGCTCGACGCGGTGGTGATGAACCCGCCCTTCCATGCCGGGCGCGCCGCCGAGCCCGCGCTCGGCCAGGGCTTCATTGAGGCGGCGGCGGCGATGCTCGCCCCCTCCGGGTCGCTCTACATGGTCGCCAACCGGCACCTGCCCTACGAGGCGGTCCTGACGCGCCACTTCCGCGAACTGGCCGAGATCGGCGGCGACACCGGCTTCAAGCTCTTCCGCGCCGCGCGGCCGGGCGAGCCCGCTCGCCCGCGGCGCTGACTTCCGCTAGCCTGCCCCAACAGAATCAACCCCGGAACCCCCATGACCCTGTCCATCGCCGGCAAAACCGCCATCGTCACCGGAGCCGCGAGAGGCATCGGCCTTGCCATCGGCCGCCACTTCGTCGATCGCGGCGCCAAGGTGATGTTCGCCGACTGCGACGAGGCCAAGCTTGCCGAGGAGGTCGGCACCGAGGCCGCCGCCGAGGGCGCGGTGCGCTGTTTCGGCGGCGATCTCAGCCAGAAGCTGACGCTCGCCAACCTCCTGTCGGCCACGGTCGACGCGTTCGAGCGGATCGACATCGTGGTGAACGCGAGCCGCGGCATCGTCCCCTCGGACCCGCTCAATCCGGACGATCCGAGCATCGAGGCGATGCTGAAGCAGAACCTGATGACCTCGCTCCGGCTGAGCCAGATGGCGGCGAAGCGGATGATCGCCCAAGCCAAGAAGGACGAGCAGACCGAGGGGCCGGTCGGCTCGATCATCAACATCTCGACGCTTGCGGCCTGCCGCGCCCAGCCCGAGCTTCTGGCCTATTCGATCGCGGGCGCAGCACTCGATCAGGCGACGCGCTCGCTCGCCGTGGCGCTCGCGCCCGAGCGGATCCGGGTGAACGGGGTTGCGCTCGCCAGCGTGATGACGGCGAGCCTGCAGGCGAGCCTGAAGGAGAACCCCGACTGGCGCAGCCTGATCACCAGGGGCACGCCGATGGGCCGGATCGCGCCGCCGACCGAGCTGGCCGAGGTGGTGCAGTTCCTCGCCTCGGACGGGGCGGGCTTCGTCACCGGGCAGATCCTGACCGTCGACGGCGGCCGCAGCCTGATCGACGCGGTTCCGGCGCCCGCCTACTAAGCCCCGCCGTAGCGCGCCTTGCACTCGGCGATCTGGTCGAGCGCCCGCGGCACCAGCGCCTCGCGCCGGGCCTTCAACGCGGCGAGCTTGCGGTCCTCGGCAGCGGGGTCGAACGCGACCGGTGTCTCGATGGTCATCGTCTCGGTGGTGAGGCAGGTCGGCGCCTCGTGGCCGGTGCCGCGCGGATAGCCGGGGCAGCGGTAATGCTCGAGATAGGGAAGCTCCTGCCGCGCGGTCCCGTAGCCGCGGGCGCGGCCCGCCTCGGTCTCGGCGATCAGGCGGTCGAGCGTGCGGATGTCCTCGGTCACGGCGCGCAGGCATTGGTCGCGACCCGCGCCGCACCCGGCGAGCGTGGCCGCGGCCGCGGCGGCGAGGACGGCGCGGGGCAGGCGGCCCGCCACGATGCGGCGGTTCATTCGGGATGCTCGACCTTGCAGGCTTCGATCGCGGGTGCGGCCCGGGCCGCAAGCTCCGCGCGCCGGGTCTTGAGCCCGTCGAGCTTGCGCGCCTCGGCCGCGGGGTCGATGGCCACCGGCTCCTTCACGGTGTGGAACACCGGCTCGAAGCACATTCGGCGGTAGGGATGCGGGCCGTAGCCCGGGATGAAGTCGTCGCAGCGCGTCCAGACGTGGCGCACGACCTCGCGCGTCTCGTAGCCATAGCCGCGCGCGAGGGTCGCCTCGGTCTCGGCGATCAGACGGTCGAGGGTGCGCATCTCGCGCGTGGCGCTCTGGATGCAGCGTTCCTGCGGCGTGCCGCAGGCGGCGAGGAGGAGGGCGAGGCAGAGAAGGGGGCGGGCGCGCATGCTGGGGTCTTTCAGATTGCTGGGCAGGTGGCGGCCTTGGCCTCGACCTGCGCGGCGAGCGCGTCGCGGCGGGCCTGAAGGGCGGCGAGCTTGCGTTCCTCGGATGCGCGGTCGATCGGGACCGGCCGGGTGCGCGGGCCGGGCGCGGTGCAGAAGCTCATCCCGACATTCGACCCGGCGCCGCCGAGGCAGAAGTTCATGCTGGCGCCGCCGGTCGCGGCCACGTCGCGGTAGCCACGCTGCAACCCGTCGCGCGTCTCGGCGATGAGCCCGTCGATGGTGGCAAGCTCGCGCCGTTCGGAGGCGGTGCAGCGCGGGCCAGGATCGGCGCAGGATGCAGCCGCGAGGATCAACGCGAAGGCGAGAGAGGGGCGGGCGGATACGGCCATCGGGCGACTCCGGGAGTGCATGCCGGGCCAGCATAGCGGCTTTGCCGGAGAGGGCAATTTCGGGCGACACGGGGCGCGCGCTTTTGTCGGACTGGCGGGGCGGGGCCGGACCTGCTAGGCCGGGGGCGGCTTGGAGGGCACGGCATGACCAGCGATTTCGACACGAGAAAGGCCGAGGCCGCGACCTGGTTCCGCAGCTTGCGCGACGCGATCGTCGCGGCCTTCGAGGCACTCGAGGATGCCGGGCCGGGCGAAGCGCCCGCGGGCCGGTTCGAGGTCAGCGAGACCCGCCGCGCGGGTGCGGCCGGAGAGGATGCCGGCGGCGGGTTGATGAGCGTGATGCGCTGCGGGCGGGTCTTCGAAAAGGTCGGCGTCAACGTCTCGACGGTGCACGGGCAACTCGGGGCCAAGGCGCAAGCCGCGATGGCCGCGCGCGGCGTGCCCGGCATGGCGGAAGATCCGCGGTTCTGGGCCTCGGGCATCAGCCTTGTCGCGCATATGCAGAACCCGCATGTGCCGGCGGTTCACATGAACACGCGGATGTTCTGGACTCCGCACGCGTGGTGGTTCGGCGGCGGCGCCGATCTCAACCCCTGCATCGAATATGCCGAGGACACGGCGCATTTCCACGCGGCCTTGAAGGCCGCCTGCGACGCCCATGACCCGGGCTATTACACCCGGTTCAAGGACTGGGCGGACGAGTACTTCTTTGTCCCCCACCGGGGCCGCGCCCGCGGCGTCGGCGGCGTCTTCTTCGACGATCTCAACACCGGGGACTGGGACGCCGACTTCGCCTTCACCAAGGCCGTCGGCCAGGCGTTCCTGCCCGCCTTCGTGCCTCTCGTCGAGCGCCGCCGTGCCACGGCGTGGGGCGAGGTCGAGCGCGACATCCAGCTCGTCCACCGCGGGCTCTATGCCGAGTACAACCTCGTCTACGACCGCGGCACCAAGTTCGGGCTCGAGACCGGGCACGATGCCAACGCGGTGCTGATGAGCCTGCCGCCCTTGGCGAAATGGATCTGACGGGCGGGCGGCGATGATCGACGGTCTCGCGCCCGGCTCCTTCGCGGCCTTCCTCGTGACCTCGGCGGTGATCGAGCTCACGCCGGGTCCGAACATGGCCTGGCTCGCGATCGTCGCGGCCGGCGAGGGGCGGCGGCCGGGCTATGCCGCGGTCGCCGGGGTGGCGCTCGGGCTCGGGATTGTCGGCATCGCCGCGGCGCTGGGGCTTGCCACGATGGTCGCGGCCTCGCCGTTGGCCTATCAGGCCTTGCGCTGGGGCGGGGTGCTCTATCTCCTCTGGCTCGCCTGGGATGGCTGGCGCGATGCCGGCGACGGGATCGCGCATCTGCCGGACCGCGCGCCGCTCGGCCGCTATTTCCGCCGCGGGCTGATCACCAACCTGCTCAATCCCAAGGCGGCGGTGTTCTACATCGCGGTGCTGCCCGGCTTCGCCGACCCCGCCGGCGTGGTGCTGGTCGAGACGCTCACCCTGTCGATGGCCTATGTTGCGGTCGCGACCGCGATCCACGCCGCGATCGTGACGGCGGCCGGGCTCGCGCGGCGGGTGCTCGACGATCCCGCGCGCAGCCGCATGGTGCGCCGCGCGCTGTCGCTGACGCTGGCCGGAATCGCGCTCTGGTTCGCTTGGTCGAGCGCGGTTCCGGCGACCTGACGTCGGGCCGCATTGTCGTGCCCGCGCTCTGCGGCTATGAGGTGGCCCGAGGACTGGACGGAGAAACGCGATGAAACCGGCGGACTGCGCGACCATGGCCGATGTGCGGGCCGAGATCGACCGGATCGACGGCGCGCTCGTGGCGCTCCTGACCGAACGCGCGGGCTATATCGACCGCGCCTCGGAGCTGAAGCCCGCGCTCGGCCTGCCGGCGCGGATCGACGACCGGGTCGAGGACGTGGTGGCGAAGGTCAAGGCGCGGGCGATGGCCGAAGGGCTCGACCCGGAGTTGGTCGAGGCGCTCTGGCGGCGGCTCATCGACTGGTCGATCGCGCGCGAGGAGGCGGTGATCGGCCGGGACTGACGCGCGCCGTCAGCGGGCTTCCGCGTGTCCGAACTGGTGGTCGTAGAGGGTTCGGAAGAGGCCGTCCCTGGCGAGGAGGCTGTCCGGGGCGCCCTCCTCATCGACCTGGCCGTCCTTGATCACGACGATGCGGTCGGCGCTCATCACGGTCGAGAGCCGGTGCGCGATGACGATCGTGGTGCGGCCCTCGGTCAGCCGGCCGAGCGCCTGCTGCACCAGGAACTCCG
>NZ_JAOVQO010000024.1:0-40213 GCF_025673475.1 Albidovulum salinarum
TACAACACGAAACGCCCCCACAGTGCTCTGGGCTACCGCCCGCCGGCCCCTGAATCCGTCATCCCGATGGACCAGAGGCCAGTCATGCACTAACAATCAAATCGGACCACTCAGGTGGGGCTGATCAGCGGGCTGCGCGGCGCCATCAATTCCCTTGGCACGACAACGTCGGCATGTCGCTTTACTTCCGGCGGCTGAACGCGGGCAAGCTCATTTGACCGAAGAGTCAGCCAAGCGGGGCAGCGCCAATCTCGGCCGCCCGACTGGACTTCCTCCTCGAAGGCATCGACTTGCCCGGGATTAGGCGTCCGTGTCCCAAATCATCTGACGACGGACATTGATGGGCATCAGATATCCGCGTGGACTTGAACCCAGGCAAGCGTCGCGAAGATTGCGGTACCCCCGACAATGTTTCCGGCAAGAACCGGAACGAAGAAATGCCCGACGGCTTGGTCGGCGTCGATAAAACCGATCACGACAAGGTAGGCCATCTCAACAGAACCCGCGACGATATGGGCGAAATCCCCGGCTGCGATCAGCCAAGTGAACATTAGCACGACAAACAAGCCAACGTTTTCAGCCTGCGGCAGCATCCAGACGATGGCCGCGATCAAAACACCGGCTGGAATCGCCTTCACGAAGCCTTCGCCCGCCGGAACGAGAACGGCGTGTTCGGACAACTCGCGCAGGGCATGCAGAATTTCGTCAGGAACCGCCTGCGTGTATGCGAAAAAGCCGGCCGCCACGAAAGTACCCGCCACGTTCGCTCCCAGGACGATCGACCAGAGACGAAGGACGTTGCCGGCCATGCGCGGCGTCGGTTTCGCCATGAGCGGCAGAATGGTCGTGAGCGTGTTTTCGGTAAAGAGCTGCATTCGTCCGAGGATCACGGCGATGAAGCCAAAACTGTAGCCCAAGTTCTCGACAAGGTGCCGCCATTGCGCATCGGGAAGGTAGGTCCGCAATATGGCCTCGCCGAGAAGCGAGAGACTCATGAGTAGGCCGGCTGCGATCCCGGACCAGACCAGCGAGCTGTTTGACCTTGCGAGTTCCTCGTCACCGTAGCGCCGGACGACTTCGTAGATCTCCGCGGAGGTCAGCTTCTCCGCCTGTTCGACCTGGGCCTCATCCGGGCCGTTCCGCTGGGGCATTGTCGCTGGCCTCTTTCATACGTCTCCAACAGACACAACAGCGCGGCCCGCGTCGCGGTTCCCGGCCCGACGATCGCTGATGGCCATTGTTCTTGAGGGGAGTGAGATCCGTGCCGATTCAAAAGCGATCTCGGCTCCAGAGAATTTCCGCGGTCTCGGAAGATTTCGCGGAACCGATCGGGCGCGCCGGCGTTTCTCTGACAGCCGGCTGTTTCTTTGTCCCATGCAAGCCGGAGACCTGGGCGGGTATTTCTCCCCTGTGCCGCCCCGAACCGCCGAGTGCTTTCCCCTCGCATTCGGCGGTTCCTTTTTTTTGCCCAACATTGCGCCAAGTGGGACAAGAGACCGCGTCACACAAACGAGTACCGGGGCCCTCGGACCCCGGCAGATATCGACTACCTCCTATACCGGCATGTCACTCAAGCTTCTGCACCACGTGATTGGCGAACGTCGCAATCATCGCGTCATAGTATTCCTGGCTGTCCGTAGTGATGGCCGCGAGATCGGTTCCAGGCAGGAAATACGGGCCAGCCTGTTCGAAGGTGACCGTCAGTTGATAGTTGTCGAACTTCGTATTGTCGCTGTCATGCGTGATGGCGACGTCGCCGACGAGCTTCGACTCGGCGACTCCCGCCGCTGACTGAAGGCTGCTTGCAAGCTCCACCTCGTCGATATCGACGGATACCTTCGCGCCCTCCTCACCGGTCTTGCCGACGAGTTTGGCGACGATCGCGTTTTCGAGGTCATCGGCGAGGTGCGTCCAGCGTTCCGCCGCTTCGGGGTTCTGAAGGGCGTCCATGTCGGCGGTGACCTCGACTTCCCGTACGATGGTTTCGGCGGAGGTGGGTGCGCCGGCCGCAAAGGCCGCGCTGGCGAGAATGGCTATACCTAGTTTGTTACGCATTTCCGTGCTCCTTCGATTGTGGAAGCCGCCTCATCATGGCGATATCCTCCAAACGTCCAACGTCAACGATTGTTCCTGCCCCGCGTGGCACAAGCGCGCGACGATGCGCCTTTGAACCGATAGCCGGCGTCGATCAATTGTCGTATCGCAAGGGATCGAACCGTCCCCGCAACTCCGACGAGCCAAGGAAATTACCGATAACAGCCAGAGCGGCCACGTTGTCGCAGAGAACCTTGAAGCAAACGAGGAAAGGCACCGCCATCAGCGCGCCCGCAAATCCCCACATCCAGGCCCAGAACACTACGGTCGCAAAGACGAACACAGCATTGAGTTCCAGCCGCCGACCGACGACGACGGGCGTCACCAACTGCCCCTCGATCGCTGTCGCAACAAGATAGAAACCCGGCGCCAGAAGCGCGTAACCGACGCTGTCGAACGTAATGATCGCGACGGCCGCCGCGAGCGCCACGCCTGCGATCGCTCCGACATAGGGCAGGAAATTGAACAGAAAGGCGATGACGCCCCACATCACCGGTTGCGGCATCCCAATCAGCCAGAACCCGGCGCCGATAACCGCGCCCAGCCCGGCATTGATCGCCGTGATCGCGAGCAGGTAGTGGGAGATGCTCTGCTCGACGCCGTAAGCGATCTTCAATGCGCGTTTCTTATCGCTCAGGCGAGGAAAGCTCTCGATCAGCTTGACGTAAAACATGTCGCCGGATGCAAGCAGGAACAGCGCAAGAACGAGAGCGACCAGCGCCGTGGTTGCGAATGAGGCCATGTCCTGCACCGCGGTCGTGACGATGCCCGGCTGATCGATGGAGACCTTCACGACATTCGGATCAGTGGCGGTTTCGGCGATCTCCTCCACCTGCTCGGAAGCCTCCTTTACCGTTCGCAGCGAATCCGTCAGCCCCCGCAGCCGCTGCTCCAGTTCTCGTTGCACCCTTGGCGCGTCGTCGATCCAGTCCGAGACCGGGCCGCTCAGCAGGTAGCCTCCGGCGACGACCGAGACCGACACGGCGGCGATCAGGGCAACGGCCGTCAGGACCGGGGGCACCCCGAAGCGTGCGAACCATCGCGTGACGGGGCTCAGGGTCAAGGCAATCAGGATGCCGAGAACGAATGGGAGGACGACCTCTTTGGCGAAGAACAATGCGACGAAAGCGCAGAACAACGCGATCAATCCGAGATAACGGCGGATCGCCGCCACGTCGGCATCCCGCGGATCGGGCCGCGACACCTTGCTGGCGTCAATGTCGGCTTTCTTCATCGCTCCCCCCGGTCGCAAAGCGCTTGTTGAAATAACGCCACTGCACGATCGCGGTTCCGCGCCAACGGCACAATCCTTCGCGAAGGTTTGCCGTGACGGGCGCAAAGTTCGTGTGACACACTCATCTGGATAGCCGAATGCCACGCGCGACTGCAGCCACTTCAATCCCTGCGGGCAGTCCAAGCTGAGCGGGCATGCTTCGCGAGACAGTAGACTTGGAGGATATACGATGCAGTGGCGAACGCCCTTCACGGCTCTTTTGACCGTTCCGGCATCGCTCGCGCTCGTGATCGCGGCACTGGCTTGGGTTGCGGTCCTTTGCGAAGATGCCTTTGGTACACCGCGCTGGCTCATGTCGCTTGATGCCGCGTCGGCGCATACGATCCTCTCCGTGGTTGCGACCGGCGCCATGACAGCACTCGCCTTGGCCTATTCGCTGACACTGGTCGTCTTCACGCTCGCGGCGTCAAGCATCGGTCCGCGCCTTCTCAAACGCTTCACGACGGAGCGGGCCAACCAGGTCACCGCAGGACTGCTCGGCGGCACGTTTCTCTACGCCATCATCGCTCTCGGTCTCTCGGGCGCGGAGGTGCCACGGCTCGCGACGGTTGGAGCGGGCATGCTCGCGATCGCATCGGTCGTTCAACTGATCTGGTTCGTGCGGACGGTCGCCCAGTCCGTTTCCATCGACGATGAACTCGCCAAGATCGCGGCGCGGCTTGAACGAGATCTTACGCGGCTAAAGGACAACAGCGCATTGAGCGTCGAACTTCCCGACGCGAAATCGTTCCATGTTGCTGCCAAGACCGTGCAGGCAGGTTATCTTGCACAGATCGACCGCGACGCGCTGGTCCGGCTGGCCAAGGCCGAGGACATCGTCGTGCAGGTCGGACATACGCCGGGCGAGTATCTCTTCGAGGGCGCGCCCGTCATTAGTGTCAGTCGTCCGGTCGACGAGCAAACGTGCGAGTCGCTGCAAACCGCAGTCCGACAGGAACCCGCGCGATCCGACGCGGGCACCGTGCATTTCTCATTGAACCTCCTCGTCGAAATCGCCCTTAGGGCGCTCTCTCCGGGCGTGAACGACACATTCACGGCGCTTGCCGTCAGCGACATGCTTTCAGGAGCTCTTGCTGGCATCGCGCAGACCAAGCCCAGACCGGAAGTCATTCTCGATGAGGCCGGCAGGCCGCGGGTGATTTCGCCGGGCGCATCGATCCGGCGCCTATTCGATCAGGCATTCAGCCCTCTGCGCCGCGCTGCGGCGACAAACATTCTCATGGCCGAGGGGCTCGCTCGCGCTTACCAACGCCTGTTCGATGCCGGGAACAGTGAGGCGCGCGAAGTCGTCGCCGAACATGTCGAGATCCTGATGTTCGATCTGGCGCGCACCGGCCACCATGACGCAGATATCGCGGTGGTCAAGAAGCAGATTCCCGCAATCGTGGATTGAACGGCGCGGAGACGACGGATTGGCGAGGTTCGCCGACAGAAGAGTTCGTTCCGGGGAACCGGTCGGGCTTGGGGGCGTTCTTCATGCAAGCGTCCGGACGCTCTTGAACCGACAGACAAAGGAGTCTCTCCCCATGAAGAAGCTGCTGATTTCCACGGCCCTTGTGGCCGCCACTACCGCTGCGTCCTACGCGCAGGAAGCGACCTTCCGCCTCGAAGCGGACCCGATGGAGATCCACGCCTCCGAATTCATCGGTCAGCGTGTCTACAGTTCCGAAAACGCCCTCGACGGCGATGCGTTCGACGGGATCCAGGACGGCTGGGAAGACGTCGGTGAGGTCAACGACGTCATCCTGTCCCGCGATGGAGCGGTCGAAGCCGTCCTGGTCGACATCGGCGGCTTTCTTGGCATTGGCGAACGGCAGGTCGCCGTCGACATGGATGCGCTTCGGTTCGTGGCCGACGGATCCACCGCCGACAATGAGGCCGACTACTTCCTCGTGATGCAGGCCGGCCGCGCCCATTTCGAGGAAGCGCCGGAATACAGCTGGACCCGCGGGGCGATGGAGAAGGTCGTAGGCGAGGCCGAACAGGCGGCGGAGGCCACAGGCGAGGCGGTCGGTGACGCTGCTGAAGCAACGGCCGAGACAGTCGAGAACACCGCTGAAGCGACGGCCGATGCCGCCAGTGATACACTCGCGGCAGTCGGTGTTGCGGCTGACGAAGTGGCCGGCGCGGAGCGCGAGCATGTGATGCGCGACGGATACGAGCCGGCGGCGGACGCGGACATGAACACCGAGATGCTGACCGGCGCGCCGGCTTATGACGCAAACGACGAATGGATCGGTGAAATCTCCGAACTCATCATCAATACCGACGGCGAGATCACCCACGGGATCATCGATGTCGGCGGCTTCCTCGGCATCGGCGAAAAGCCGGTGGAGCTTGAGATCGCCCAGATCGACATCCTGCGGCAGAGCGACGGCGGCGACCTCCGGGTTTATGTTCCGCTCACCAAGGAAGAAATGGAGGCGCTGCCGACCTACAACAAATGAGCGTAACGCTCATTGAGTGCAGCTTCGCAACGCTCGTTGAACCATGATCACCGAACCGCGGCCCGTCTGGCAGGACCGGCCGCGGTTCTACGCGTCGACACACTCCACTTTTTGGCAGATTTGGACAAGCATACGCGCAGCAAGCCGACAGCATTCACGCAGTCGGATTCCGGGGCGAGATGTCTTCGATTTGGACCACGGCAGAAGCGACGGTCATTCTCGGCAACGAACACGGTGGCGGTTCCTGGTGCGGCTTTATGAAAGAGGCCGGCGGGGAAGAATGGCGCGCTTGCCTTTCGGCCACAACTCGGCGTCCGTAGCATCAACCAAGGCGCGGGCAACTGGGCACCGCGTCAAAAAAGAACGACCGGCCAGATGACAGGCCGGTCGTCGTGGTTTCGCAAAGTCGTTCGGTCGATTCTGCACGAACCTCTCCGGTCAGAGAGGCGGCCTGCCCTTCATCGCGCGGGCAACCAGCGCCGCCACGAACAGGATCAGGAAGATGACGAACAGGATCTGCGCGATCCCCGCCGAGGCGCCTGCGATGCCGCCGAAGCCAAGCGCCGCCGCGATCAGCGCGATGATGAGAAAGGTAATTGCCCAACCGAGCATTGGTTAACTCCTCATTAGTTTCGTTTGGTCGTTCTATGAATCATCAACGTGTTCCAGACGGCTCGGTTCCTTCCTTGATTGCGATTGATCATCCTCGGGGCTTTTGGTGTGCGCATGGATGCCGAAACCGGGCCGCGCTCGCCACGACTTCGACACGCCTCGGCTTGCCGATAACAAGAGCCACGCTCGGCCGGGCGGTCGACCAACGCCCCCCACCGTGATCCGATGGGAGCGCAACTCGTCCGCGCCGCGTGACGCTCCGAAGCGGTAGTTTTCCGGAACCCACCTCACGACTGGAGCGTTGTTCATCCGAAGACGGAGGCCACCACAGCCATGGAGATGAACATGTTCGAACTCACGGGCCTTGGCGGGCTCATTCTCCTCGCCCTCGATATATGGGCTCTAATCTCGATCATCGGGTCGTCCGCGACGACCGGCCGCAAGGTGCTCTGGGCGCTTCTCGTGATCATCCTTCCGCTCATCGGTTTCGTGATCTGGCTGATCGCCGGCCCGCGGTCGTCGGCGACCCGGATCTGACCATGACATGCCGCGGTACGACCACATGCTCGCTGCGGCGCGGCGCGTTTGGGAGCGCATGGACGGCCTCAACCTCAGCTTGATCGCTGCTGGTGTCGGCTTCTTCACAGTGCTCGCCATGTTCCCCGCGCTCGGCCTCGTCGTGCTGCTCTGGAGCCTGATCGCCGAGCCGTCCCAGATTCGCGGATTACTCGACTCCGCTCAGGCGATGATGCCGGCGCCGGTTCACGACATTTTCGCAGCACAAGTCAGCACCCTGATTCACGCACGATCGAACAACACCTTGGGCTGGGCGACCCTTGTGACGAGCGGTTTCGCGACCTGGTCCGCCCTGTCGGGCATCGCGTCGCTCGTGCGGGGCATCAACGCAGCCTATGGAATCGAGCATCGGCCGGGCGTGCTCCGCCGGGTTCTGTCGGCCGCCGGGCTGACGCTCGCCCTGTGTGGCCCCGGCCTTCTCGCCGTCGCAATGATCGTCGTGGCCCCAGTCGCACTCACCTTCATCCATCTGGGTCCGGTCACAGCGATCATCGTGGCGATTCTCCGCTGGACCGTGGCACTGGCCGTGGTGATATTCGCCTTCGCCCTCATCTACCGCTACGCCCCCAACCGCCGGGGACGCCGACCGGCTTGGCTGACCGCGGGCGCGGTGTTGGCCGGCTTTGTCTGGCTGGCCATGTCCGTTGGCTTCTCAATCTACCTTACCAATTTCGGCAATTACAACAAGGTCTACGGATCACTCGGCGCCGCGGTGGCGCTTTTCATGTGGTTCTATCTCTCGGCCTATGTCGTGCTGATCGGAGCGGCCTTCAACGCCCAGCTCGACCACGTTCGCGCCAACGACGGCCCGGCCCGAATGTAGCGGGCCACGGGAACCGGGGACCGTTTCGCACGTTTCTGACCTGAAACAGCACTGACCAATTCCAGTCGAACGGATCGACTGCCGGCCGCCGGCACGAATGTGCCGGCAAGAAAGTCCGTTGTCCCACGCAAGGAGGCTTCGATGACAGGAGAGAAACTAAAGAAGAGCGTCAGCGAGATGGCCGAGGCGGTCAAAGAGCGTGGCGCCGAAACGCTGAGTGTGGCGCGAAAGGAGGCCGGTGATGTCGCGGAGCGCGCCGGCGGCGCCTTGAAGGATGCGGCCACGAACCGCGCGGAGACGGGCAAGGACATGCTCTCGGATCAGGGCAAGGCGCTCGCCGATCGGCTTCGGACCCAGGCCGAGGAGGATCGGGGCACGTTCCGCGCGCGGCTTCTGAACGTCGTCGCCGACGGCGTGAGCGAGGCCTCCGAGGATCTGCGGGGCCGCAGCCTGAACTCAATCCTCGAAAAGACCGAGGACTTTGCCCGCCAGCATCCCGGCGCATTCGTCGCGGGGGCGGCGGTGGCGGGCTTCGCACTGGCCCGTTTCGCCCGCGCAAGCGCCCGTCCACGGCAAGAGAGCGACATTGCCACCCTGCCGCTGCCGCAGGAGCCGAGCATCGCGTCCGCTGTCGGGCCGGCACATGCCGGACCGGCCGGACGTGAAAGCCCGACCGGCGCGCCGAACGATCCGGCTGCGGGAGTGCCATCGTGAACGTGGAACCCTCCGTCAAGTCCACGGGCGCATTGGTCGGCGACGCGCTCCACCAAGTGACGCGGCTTGTCCGCGGCGAGGTGGCGCTCGCGAAGGCCGAGGTCGCGGAAAGCGTCCGGACGGCCGGCATGGGAATCGTGCTCGTCGCCGCGGCAGCGGTCATCGCGCTCTCGGCTCTCAACGTGCTCTCGGCGGCCCTTGTCGCGGCGCTCGTCGATCAAGGCCTCGCGCCCGGCTGGTCGGCCCTGCTGGTCGCCCTGCTCCTGGGTACCGTCGCCCTGATCCTCGCCCTGAAAGGACTGCACGCCTTGAAACCCTCAAGCCTCGCTCCGCGGCGCACCGTCGAAAACGTGCGTCGCGACGCAAAAACGATCAAGGAGATTGTCGAAAATGGCACATCAGACTGACGCGCGAACCATTGAAGCGGAACTCGAACGCGACCGTGCGTCGCTTTCCTCGACTCTCGACGAATTGCAGGAACGTATATCGGTCGATCACCTCGCGAAGGAAGCCCTCGGGATGCTCCGCACGAATGCCGGCGTGTACTCGCGGTCGATCGACTCGGCGATCCGCGCCAACCCGATGGCGCTCGCTCTTACCGGGGTGGGCCTTGCATGGTTGATTTTTGGTGGCAAGAAGGCTGTCGAGACGCCGATTGAAAGCGCGGTAAGCCGCTGGGAATCCGAAGGCGGCGCCGCATATCCGGGCGCCGGCATTACCCCCGGGACCTACAAGCGAACAGACGCAAACCAATGGTCGAGCCGGATCGACGAGTTGCGCGATCGCGCTTCAGCGTTGCTGCGCGGTATGGAGCGCGACGCCCGCGACTACGCCGGTAATCTGCGGGATTATGCTGCGGAGCGAAGCAAGGTGCTTGCCGGCTTTACCGAGGACATGCGCGCGAGTTTCCGCGACGGTCTCGACGATCTGTCCGAAGCGGCCCGCTACCGAATCGTCCGCGCCCGCGAGCAGGCCTATGCCGCCCGCCTCCGCGCCGAGCGCACTGCGCGAGGCGGAGGACGCGAAATGGGCCAGTTGATCGAGGAGCACCCGATGGTCGCGGGCGTGGTCGCCATGGCGCTCGGCGCGGCCTTCGCCGCTGCGTTGCCACGAACGCGGACCGAGGACCGGGCCTTCGGTGCCGACAGCGACCGGCTTATGGATGCTGCCGCAGAGCTGTTGCGCGATGAGCGGGCGCGGCTGTCTCGCGTGGCAGACGACATTGCGGAAGAGGTGAAGGTCTCCGCCAAGGACGCCGCAAGCGCAATCGCCGCGAAGACGAAGGAGATCGGCGAGAACGTCATGGACCGTGCCGAGGAAGAGGTGAGGCAGGCTGCCGCGAAACAAGAAACCGCCGCAACCTGAACCGATCGCGAAAGCCGTTGGGAGTTAAGCGAACCGCCAGGTTTCAAAGCCTGGCGGATTCCTTCGTCGGAAGCGGGGCTCTGGCTTGCATGTGCGCCGAAGACGATGGGTCGGCCCCGCAACCCGCAGTCGCACTGGCGAGGGGCGTTTCACGGCGCATCGCGCCGACCGGCGTCCGGTGGCGACCCCGTCCGGCGGAGACGTGTGGCCGCGAGGCCATGCTCGCGATGCACGTGAGCGCCACCGAACCAAGCAGATCGAGGCGGCAAGCCTGCGAGGCCGCAGGTATCCTTGGCCGGGAGCGAAGCGTATTCGCGCTCAGTCTGCCGCCGATCGGCGGACCCTGACCGTGGCGCGCTGCGAGGCGCGAACACCATCGACCGCCATGGTCGCACACAAAGCCAATCCGGCAACAGCCGCAAAAATGACGAGAAGGTGGCTGTGCATCTGGACCTCCCATACTTGGATGAATGCCCTCTGTCAAAACACTCCAGTACCCAGATCGTTCCCTCGTGCGGGAACGATTCCGCCCGTCGCGCATTGGGCTGGAAAGCCAAGGAGGTAGCCGTGCTCCGAAATGCTCTCGTGCTCGCCTTTGCGGCGACAGCCGCCCAGGCAGAACAGGTCGGCGAGGTTGGGGTGGACTGGCTGGGAAACGACATCGTCATCGAGGCGGTCGCGGATCCCGACGTGCAGGGGATCACCTGTCACATCGCGTATTTCGAACGCGGCCTGATCGACCGCCTGCAGCAGGGGAACTGGTTCGAGGATCCATCGAACTCATCGATCGCATGCCGCCAGATGGGGCCACTCTCATTCGGAGACATTGATCGCGACGCGGACGGCGAGGAAGTGTTTCGCACTGGCCGTTCGATCATTCTGAAGTCGCTCGTGATCCGGCGGATCTATGACCCGACGAGCAACACGCTGATCTATCTCGCGCACGCGCGCGAGCTGCAAAAGGGGTCGGCCAAGATGTCTATCTCAACTGTGCCACTCGGCGATGTGCGGCCGTGATCAGCCGACTTCGCGTTTCATCCGGATGCCGAGCGCGATCATCAGCAGACCGAAGATCGAAGCGTAGATGCCGATGAGCCAGACAAGCGCGGACACCATCAAACCTGGCTCGGCGAGCATGAGATAGACGAGCAAGGCACCGAATACGATCGACCCGGCACCCGAAAGGGCCAGAAACCACTCTCGGTCCAACGCCAGCCTCAGGCGGATCGCGGCGAGAATTTCTGCAACACCGGTGCCGAGCGACCAGACCGCGATCACGGACCAGACGAAGCCCGTCAGCGTCATGGCGCCGAGTATTGGCACGGTAAGGACGGCGGCGCCGGCGGCGACACCCAGGACGCCTTCGGCCAAGAACGCGCCCCAACGGCGGCCTCGGGCGGCGTGGTCCATGCCGGCGGCAAGGTTTACGCCGCCTTCGACGAGAGCGAACGCCGCGAAGGCAAGTGTCAAGGCGATGAACGAGAGGCCTGGTTTCAAGAAAACAAGCGCGGCCAGCAGCAGCGCGGCCAGGCCGCGCACGATGAAAACCCGCCACGGCGGGGCGAGGTGTGCGGCATCAAGATCGGGACGGTGCAGGCCGACGCCAATGGTTCTCGTGTAAGTCGCGGTTTCCAGGTCGCTCATCGCTCGCCCCTCGCTCGGCGGATCTCGCGGAGGGCGTGGAGCACCCCCCGCAGCCGCTTCAGGCGGCCGTTCTCTTGCGATTGACTGCCTCAACCGCCATGCCGGTGAGCTTGGCATTGGCAGCCTTCTCCATATCGAGGATCTGGCTCAGGAGGTCGTGCGCCTCGTGATTGCCGAGCGTCTTGGCCCATTCGCGCAGCGTGCCGTATCGTGCGATCTCATAGTGCTCAACGGCCTGCGCGGCCGCGATCAGGGCAGCGTCGAGAGCGGCGCCCGTCGCCTCCTCCATGACTCCCTTGCCCTCCTTGATGAGCCCTTCGATCGCCTCGCACTTCTCGCCGCCGGGCCTCCGGCCGATCGTGCCGAATACTTTCTCGAGGATCTCGATCTGCTGCTTCGTTTCGGAGAGATGCGCCTTAAAGGCAGATTTGAGCTGCTCGTTCTGCGCGGCGTCCTCCATCTTGGGAAGCGCCTTCGTGATCTGCTTCTCGGCGTAATAGATGTCCTGAAGGGTGTGTTCAAAAATGTCGTCAAGGGTCTTCATGTCGGCTCCTTTCCGGGAGAACATTCGCGATTTGGCATGTGGTTGCACATCCGCAGATGAAACGTCTTGCGCGGAGCGCGAGTTCCCGGCCGCGCCACTTTGGTTTGGGGACAAGAGGTCCATCATGGCTGTTCCGGTCGCCCGATCCAGTTCGAAGTTCAGATCGACCGACCTGAAACGCCGCTGCGCCGCCCCGAAGGGCGGCGCAGATCGTCTTTCGTGGGCACTCACGTGGCTGGGAACTCGCATGTGTGGGTCTTTGGCTCCACATGACGGCCGGCCTCGGAATGGCCGGGCCTATCGTGCGCCGGCACAACCCTTGGTCACGCGGCGCGACGGTCCGACTCAGCCTGGCACGGACCAACCGGTAAGTTACACCCGTTCAAAGCGTCCGAAGCCACTCGTCCACCTCGCGTTCGGCGACCTCCTTGGCACGTCCGTATTTTTCCTGGACAAGTCCGACGAGCTGCTCGCGACGCCCTTCGGTGCTGTGCCACTCGTCATCGGTGATGTCGCCCCACTTGGCCTGAGCCTTGCCCTTGAGCTCCCTCCATTTCCCTTCGACTTGATCCCAGTTCATGTCTTCCTCCGTATTCTGCAGGCAGAAGGCGCTGCATGCCCTCAACGCACGGTGCGAGGAACTGTTCCGGAAACAGGTTCAGGCATCCTGAGGACGGAGGCCAGGTTCGGACCGCAACTAGCACGCAGCCAACGGGTGTGGAACTTTCAAGAAGCTCCGGCGTTCGGTCCCTGTAGCACACAGGGGTGGCCGCTTGGACAACATGGCACGGTTGGCGCAGCTTTCGGTGATCCTGCTTGGCGCGATTGGCGCTCTTGCGACCCTAAAGCTCGGCGAAGAGCTCTTGGCGCCGCTGACCCTTGCGCTGGTCGCCGGGGCGGTCCTTTCACCGTTGTCGGACGCCTGGGAACGCCGCGGCTCTGCGCCTCTCTGGGGTGCGCTCTTCGGGCTGATCCTGACGCTCGCGGTCGTCGCCTGCCTTGTCCTCACCTTCCAACCCATCGTCGCTCGTCTGGTCGAACAAGCGCCAAAGGTTTGGTCGGACATGCGTCAGGTCGTCGACGGCATCCGCGGGCTGTTTCGGCAATTGTCCGAGGTCTCGAACGAACTTGCCGACGCTGTCGCACCGAAGGCCAACGCCGCGCCTGCGGACGCTTCGGCCGAGGCCGGGGTTGGAATGCCAACTGTTACGGATGCGCTGCTGGCCGCGCCGGCCGTGCTGTCGCAGATCATCGTGTTCGCCGGATCCCTTTTCTTCTTCCTGCTGACCAAGCGCGAGATCTACGGCTGGGTGTCGCTGAGGCTCTCGCGGCGCGGGGAGCGCGCCCTTGTGACCGAGCGGCTTCGCCGTGCCGAGAGAAAGGTGGCCCGGTATTTCTCCACCATAACCCTTATAAATGCATGTCTTGGCATCGTGACGGCGCTGGCGCTGCAACTGCTGGGCACACCGGACGCAATGATCTGGGGCGTCGTCGCCTTCCTCTTCAACTTCGTCGTCTATCTCGGCCCCGCGGTTTTCGTCGTGATCCTGCTGTTTGTGGGCGTCGCCGAATTCGATGGCGCCAAGTCGCTCGCCCCCGCGGCGGCATTCCTGTTCTTGAATGCTCTTGAAGGGCAGTTCGTGACCCCGGCTCTCGTCGGCCGACACATGGCGATCAATCCGCTTCTCGTGTTCCTCTCGCTGGTATTCGGCATATGGCTCTGGGGCGCGATCGGCGGCATCGTGGCCATTCCGCTCCTGGTTTGGATTCTTGTCCTGAACGACGCCCTATCGGAGCCCGAGGCACGCGGTCAGACAGAACCGAACTCGGCTTGACGGGAATCACACCATCTCGTCGGGGACGATCGGTACGTTTGCGGCAAACTTCTCGGCCGCCTTAAGATCGTAGGGCAACAGGAAACCGTGGCGGTTCTCAGGGTCTTTCCGAGCATTGCCGATGGCAAGCGCGCGCCACTCCGACACCGCACGAACCGGATCGAAGAATGCCTCGCCTGCGTTTTTTGGCAACCAGTGCTGCATGATTTTGCGACGCAGATCCTCGACTCGCCGCCGCTGGGTGATCAGAAGCCCCGCTTCGGTATCCCAGTGCAGGCTGCGCCCATTGAGATTGGCAGACGACACGATCGCCGCGACGTCGTCGAAGATCGACACTTTGGCGTGAATGTAGACCAGCGGCGCGTCGAACAGCCTGTCGCGTCCCGTGCCATTGCCATTTTGGCCATCCGAGCGCCGGGGCTGCGCAGCCCCTCCCACGAAAAGACGGGACCGGAATGCCTTCGACACGATGCGAAGGGCGCGGCTCTGGAGAAACTCCCCGAACCTTGCGTCGAGCCCGACGCGTTTGTCGAAAGCGATCTCTTCTGGAGCTGCCGGAAGGATCAGGATCATGCAGAGGTCGGGCTTCGATCTGGCAAGGTTGGCAAGGTATCTCGCGAGCTTCAGATCGCGAAAGTACTGCGTCTCGATGTAGATCAGACGCCGCGCGCGTCGTGCGTGATGCTCGTGCGCTGTGGCGATTTCCTCGACAACCGGTTCGGGACCGAAATACAAAAGGTTGTTCGGCCGTGGACGCGAAATCGTCCGCAAAAGCATCCGTGTCTTCGCAGGCTGGCCATTTCCAGACGTAATGCCGACGAAGGTCTCTAGATGCTCCTGTGCCTCCCGCGCGGCCGGACCGTCGGTCAGAATCTGGACATCGTGCCAGGTTTCTTCACCTTCCCGGTCGTGTTCCGGTGTGTCGAAACGGCGCTCGTCAAGATCGAGACCGCCGATATACAAGCGCTTTCGATCGAAGACGGCGAGTTTCTGATGGTGTGTCGCTGGGCAGAGCATCGGGATCGGCCAGAACCGCGGGCGGAAGCGCCCGTCGGCTCGCCGGACAAGCCGTTCCCGCGTCCCGGGCAGCTCGCGCAACGCGTCCCGCTGCTCGGCATCCGATCTTCGGTTAAGCCACCCGGCCGCCCGCGCCTGCTTCCAGACGATGACCGGCCAGAACAACAGGCGTGGCAAGAGCCCGGTCCGCGCCGCATGCATCGCCGGTATCACCTTCAGCCTGGCCTCCGGCCCCGCAAGTTCTGCGGCTGCAATGAATTGCCTCACGCTGCGCCATGTCTTCCTGTGGAGGGACACACGGGCGATGGGATCGAAATCGGTGATCACGATCGTGATCGCCACCCCCCGCCGCAACGTGGCGACAATGAGGTCGAACCAGGTGCGCCCGACGGCCCGCGCCTCGGGAGACCGAAGCGCGGTCATGGCATCGAAAATGCGAAAGCTCGCCCAGATCTCGGATCTGGCATGCAGGAACTCGCGCTCCAGAGCCGGAAACGCTTCCTCAGCCGTCAGCAGGGTGCGAAACGCGGACTGCACGGTCGAATACTCAAAGCTCTTCAACATGGCGTGCTGCGCAGAGTTTCTGGTCGGTCATGCCGACTAACGCACCTGACTCCGGATTGGTTCCACTCACTGCGCCGCAAGTGGTCCGCTTCTTTCTTCTCCATGATCCAGGGGCGCGAGCGTAAACCCAAGCCGAAGCTCGTACTGGCCGTCGTCGCATTTCCGGTCGATCTGTCCGCCAAGCTGCATCGCGAATGCCTTGATCAGCTGCGTTCCCAGTCCTTCCCGCGGTGCGAGGGCTACGCTTGCCCCTTCGCGCGCATTCGATGCGGAGCCGATCGTATTGCGAACCCGCAGTTCCGCTCTCGTGCCCTCGGTCCGCTTGAGCGAGATCTCGAAGTCCGGCGTGCAGCCGGCAGCCCCGCGCGCATACTTCAATGCGTTGGTGAAGGCTTCAGCCACCAGCAGCGCCAGTGGAACGGCCTGATCCGGCGTCATCCGGATGTCGTCGAATTCCGTCCGGATGTTCATCCGCCGGTCCGGGCTTTCGCCGAGATTGGTGATTTGCCGCACGATCGTCGAAAGAAGCTCGGGCGCGTGTATGTCCGACAGCCCCGCCGTCTGGTAAAGTTCCCGATGGATCGTCGCGAGGCTCATGACCCGATCCTGGAGCCCCCGCATGAGCGACTTTGCCTCTTCAGATTGTGTGCGGCGGATCTGCATGTTCATGATCGAAGCGATGAGCTGCAGGTTATTTTTCACCCGGTGGTGAACCTCCCTCAGCAATACCTCCTTCTGATGCACCATATCCTCGAGCTCGGCCTCATCGTAGAGCACCGCCTCCGTCATCGCTTCATACGCGTCAGCCATCTCGCGCAGTTCCAGAGAGGCGCCGGTGACATCGATGTCGCCCACCAGCCTGTTGCCGCCGGCGAACGACGTCATGGATGCCCTCAACTTTCGGATATGACGAATGACAAGCCGCTCGACGGCAAGCCAGGCGACGATCAGACTGGCCAACCACATGATCGCCGGGAACAGTGCGGGCGCGCGTCCGAGCGGTCCTTCACCCGCACCTGCTCCCTCCGGTGGCCACGAGCCGAGGGCATAGAGTTCTCCAGGAACCAGCGGGACGACCGAGAACACCCGGGTTTGACCATCGACAGATGCGCCGGAAAAGGACGTAGCCTGAACTCCGGTCAGAACCGAAAGCGCGCGATCGCGGGGAATTGCGATGGCGAGATCATCCATTTCGCGCGAGGCCGTCAGCACATGCCCATCGGCGTCATATGTGATCATCGTCAGTGGCTGACGTGCTCCGGTAGAACTGTCCTCGGCCACCCGCAACCCGCTGTGCGTCAACGAAAGACTTACGAGCCCGCGATATCTGTCCGCCTCGTCGAACACAGGGTGAGAGACCACAAGCACCGATGTGCCTGCGACGAGCCCCTTTGCCTTGACGGTGAACGATGTCTTCCGCTGGCGCGAGTCCCGCAAGAAGAGTGGGTCGTTGCTGAAATCAAAACGCTTGGCCTCCGAGTTGCAGATACTCGACCCATCTTCCGCAACGAATGCAACGAGCGAATAGCGGATGTCATCATCGCTCCGTATCCTTCGCAGCAATGCTGAACACGCCTCCGTGTCGCGCGAAATCGGCCAGATCACCTCCGACAGTGCGGTAGCCGCGCCTCGTGCCTGCTGGATCAGGCGCAGCTCTCCGCTCGCCGCACGCATCGTCTCGCCCATCAGCGCGGCTTCAGAGCGCGCCAGCGATTCTTCTCTTAACGCCAAGGATTTGACGACCGAGATAATCGTAAGTGGCAACAACACCGCTGCAAGCAGGAACGCAACGCGAAACCCCAACCTTTCGGTTAGGGCCGAACCCGATCGGTCGTTATTCACGTCGCACCGACGCGCGAGTTCCCCAGTACCGCGAGCGTCGCGCCATCGGGACCGGAGATCGGGTCTTCGCCTTCGTTGAGTCCGAGCAACTCGCAGAGCCGCGCACGGGCGCGGTTCACGCGGCTCTTCACCGTGCCGACGGCGACGCCGGTCATTTCCGCCACGTCCTCATAGGAAAATCCCGACGCTCCGGCGAGAATCAGGACCTCCCGATGCTCGGGCGACAGCTGATTAAACGCGGTCTTGAAATCGCTGAACGCGAGCCGCCCGTCGTGCGCCGGCTTTTCGACAAGCCGTCCCGCATGGAACCCGTCCGGGTCGGGGACCTCACGCTTACGTTTGCGCTTGTCCGAGAAGAAAGTGTTGCGAAGGATCGTGAACAGCCAGGCGCGCATGTTCGTGCCGGGCTCGAACTTGTCGATATTCGTCCAGGCCTTGACGATCGTGTCCTGAACCAGATCGTCGGCCGACGCGACGTCGCCGGACAGGCTGATCGCGAACGCTCTAAGCGCCGGCAGGTGCTGGGGCAAGGCGTCGCGGGGATCCGGCGCGCTCATTGCTTTTCGTCCTTCTGGCGGAGCTGATCGAGAAGATCCTTGAACCGGTCAGGCAGCTCCTGCTCGAGCGCCTCGTGGTACACCCGCTTCAGGTTCTCGTCGATCTGCTCTTGCAACTTCGTTTTCTCGTTGCTTTTCTTCATGGGCCCGCACACGTCAGATTGATTTTTTCACCTATACGGAACCTAACGCAGAACTCGCGCGTTTGTTCCGAGAAATTTCGACTAGGGGAGACAAACAGATGTCGTCGAGTACTTCCAACGACTTCACATCCTCGGTAGCGGCCAACGTACCGTTTCTCAGGCGTTACGCACGGGCGCTCACGGGGACGCAGGACACAGGCGACAGATACGCCGCAGCCACGCTGGAAGCGCTTCTAACCGATGATGAACCGCGCGGCGGCAGCGCTAAGATCGCGCTGTTCCGGGCGTTCCATCTCGTCTGGTCGAGCGCAGGTGCGCCGCTCGGAGAGCCCGATACACCGTTGTCGGCCCGCGCGCAGAGCCACATGGCGCAACTCACTCCCAATACTCGCGAAGCGCTGCTTCTGCACGCGATCGAAGGCTTCACGGCCGAAGAGATAGGCGCAATAATGGAGGTCGAGGTCACGGAGGCCGCAGAGCTTATCGAAATCGCGCGACGTGAGATGGAACGCGCTGTGGCCGGAAAGGTCATGATCATCGAGGACGAAGCGATCATCGCGATGGATATCTCGGGCATCGTTCAGGACATCGGCCATAGCGTAACCGGAATCGCGCGCACCAGGACCGAAGCCGTGAATCTCGCGGCCGGGAACCGGCCCGACCTGATCCTCGCGGATATTCAGCTGGCCGACAATTCTTCCGGGATCGACGCAGTCAACGACATTCTCGCGCAGTTTGAGGATCTACCGGTGATCTTCATCACCGCCTTCCCGGAGCGGCTGCTGACCGGAAAGCGGCCGGAGCCGGCCTTCCTGATCACGAAGCCGTTCTCCGAGGAACAGGTTCGATCCGCCGTCAGCCAGGCGATGTTCTTTTCCTCGACGGAGACGCTCGCCGCCTGACGCGGCGCCGGGCCGGTCATGTTAGGCCGGTCCGACACAAAACAAACGTCGCAAGAAAGGGCCCTACGCTCGCACTGTCGAAGTGATCTGCTTGATCACCGATCGGCTGTTGAACGGCCGCACTAGTACAGGCCAGAGCGAGGCGGAATCACCGACGGAGTCTAGTTCCATCTCCGCATCGTCGCCGAGGAGTATCAACTTGCCGCCGCGCTCTCTGATCGCGGCGTCTATCCGCAGGCGCAGAACCCGCTCCGGTCCTGCCTCGACGAAAGCAAGAACAAGGTCGGAATGGCGCCGCAGCAATGCCAGCGCATCCTCGCATCGTGAGCAAGCGACAACCGTCGCTTTCGGGTCGAACTCCTTGACCGTGTCGCATAGGTCTTGCAGCACAACCTGGTCCCGGATCAGGACCAGATAGACGTTGGTTTTGGCCTTGCGGGCCAGAGATCCACACATTCCGCCCTCCAAGAAAGCACAAGTGTGGAACCGAACCGGCCAGCGTGCATTAAACTATGACATCCGCAACAGGGAATCCGTCCATGTCCAGCATCGCTTGCACGAATTGCCCGCTCCGGAAGAAGGACCTGTTCACACCCTTCACCGGGGATGAGCTGGAGTTCATGCAATCGTTCAAAACCGGTGAACTCAAGGTTGATGCCGGCACGACGATCCTGATGGAAGGGTCGAATAGCCCGCAGCTCTACACCGTGCTGAGCGGGATGGGCACGCGCTACACCACGCTTGAGAATGGTCGGCGTCAAGTGATCAACTTCCTTTTTCCGGGTGAGTTCACCGGACTTCAGGCCGGCCTCATGGGCGAGATGAAACATTCGGTCGATGCCACGACGAACATGGTGCTCTGCGTCTTTCGGCGGGACGACCTCTGGCGGCTCTTCCGTCAGCATCCGGAGCGGGCCTACGATCTGACTTGGATCGCAGCAGTCGAGGAGCACTTTCTGGGAGAAACTATCACCTCGCTCGGCCAGCGCGACGCGACGCAACGCATCGCTTGGGCACTGGTGCGCATCCACGAACGGCTGCGCGCGGTCGGCATGCAGAAAGGAAATCGCGTTCCCCTGCCTTTCCGGCAACAAGATCTCGCGGATGCTCTTGGCCTCTCCCTAGTCCACACGAACAAGACCCTGAAGACGCTCCGCTCCTGCGGCCTCGCAACTTGGCAGGACGGAGAACTTATGATCGGAAATCTTGCCGCGCTTGCCGAACTCGCACTGATCGACCTCGAGCGGCCGCAGACCCGGCCGCTCATGTGATCGTTCCCGCCCGCTACGAACCGGGCCTGTTCTATCGCAGAATGGAGTTGCCGGCGGAGACGATCTCCAGAACCTGCATCGTATCGGGGTGGACCTTATAGACTTGGCGATCGATCCTGTAGTAGCGCCAATGGCCGCTGACCGGCGGCAAGCCATAATACTCAGGATTGAACAGCATGCTGCTGCCATCCGGTATGTAGTCTCCGGACTTGAGCCGCGTGGACTGGCTCTCTGTCACCGTCACGACGCATCGCGCTCCATGTACTTCCTTCACACAACCGGCACTAGCAGCGGCCGGGATCAACACGCAAGCGACGAGCGCGGAAACAAGCGTCCGAACGGGCATAGCAACCTCCTCATCATAAACAAGAAACCCTTGATAATGAAGAAACGCCCCCAACATGCGCGGGTTCCCGCGCGCGTTGAAATGCGATCAATGGCCGTCGGGGCGACAATCCGCGGAGAGGTTCATTCCTTCGCCATTTGGTCGCTGACGAACCGCAACCGATGGGTGCGATGGGTGGGTGCGATTTCAACGTCAGTCTCACCGCCGAGCTGTGCAGCCGAGAGCTGGACGAGGGTGGAGCCGAATCCCGGGCGTTCTTGTCCGGGTGTCCTGCCGTCGTCCTGGCGCTCGTCGTAGAATTCAGCCCAGTCAAGCCCAACCTGGCCACCCTCCGACACATGCCAGGTCACCCTGAGGTGTCCAGCCAACGCGCCGAGCACGCCGTACTTCGCCGAGTTGGTGGCCCACTCGTGCAGGATCATGGCTAAGGCCGCGACGTGCCCCCCTGCCACGGAAACGTCAGGCCCACTCACGGTCACGTCACCCCGATAGGGCGCAAGCGCGACCCCCACGAGGTCCGTCAGACGGGTAGCGCCCTCGCCGCCCAAGGGCATCTGCGTAAGATCGTGCGACTTCGCGAGCGCCGTGATGCGGTCTACGACCTCTTCCGACAATTGCCTAACCGACTTCGCATCACGCGCCGCGATGCGTAGCATTCCGGCGACGATGGAGAAGAGGTTCTTCATCCTGTGGTTTATCTCACGCAGCATCAGTATTCGGCCCTGCTGCGCTTCGAATTCGGGAGTCATGTCAATGCTGACGCCGACAATCCTGGCCGACCTGCACGTCGACAGGCGCCGGCCGATGTTCTTGAGATAGCGACGTCGGCCGTCTCGCGTCACGACGCGGAAAGACGCCTCGCAGTCGATATCTCCCGAATTGGAGCGCCGCAAGGTCTCCTCGACGGCCTCGATGTCGTCCGCGTGGACGGCGCCGAGGATCGACTCTATCGTCAGTAGCTCGTCCGCGTCGAAACCGAAAAGCGTCCGTGCGGTGGCATCCAGCGACGCACGCCCCGTGCTCGCGTCGTATTCCCAGAAACCTATGCCGGCGCCCTCAAGCGCGAGCCGCAGGCGCTCGTCGCTCCGCGCGCGCGCCTGATCGGACCGGCCCGGTTCTGTCACGTCAAAGTAGACCAGCATGGCACCTTCGATTGTCCGATCACTTCCCCGATGGGGTATGACTCGGAGAAGCCAGGTCTTTTCGCCAGCGACATCGTGTAGCGTTAGCGAAGCGGGCATTGCCGTTTCGACGACCGCGCGCACCCGTTGCTCGATTTCTTCTTGATTGTAGAGAAGGCACGGCACGTCGTTCAGTGGCCTTCCCCGGTCGCTTGCCAGGAGCGGATAAACGCGCCGCGTGGCATCGGTAAAATCGCGGATTCTCAGGTCGCGGTTAACCGTAAGCAGCGGGAGATCGGTGCTGGCGAAGTAGCTCCGCAGATCATTGTTGGCCTCTGACAGAGAATCGACTCTGGACTTCAGTTCGCAATTGACGGCGGTCAGCACCTCATTCGTCGACTGAAGTGCGGCGTTCTTCGACAACACGTCTTCGTTGGAAGCTTTCAGCCGCTCGTTAGCCGTCTCAAGGTCTTCGACTAATGCGACCAGTTGGCTTCGTGTCAGGCGCATTTTGTCCTCTAACGCAAACACGAGACTGTCGGGCGCACTGATCTCCTCGCGTTCCTCTCCGGTCCTCGGAGCGCACCGAGCAGTCCTTGGAACGACCGCAAGCAAGCTGTTTCCCGAAAGCGGCTCGGCAATGCTGTCACAGCCACGGCCTTTGGAGGTGCGACGTCCGCCGCTTCCGTCGCCCCCGGTTCGGGAGCGGATGGCAGAAACCGCACGCTCCTTCTCATGCGCCGCGAGACGAATGGAGAAGCCGGCGATCGGGCGTCTGTAGCCCTGAGTTGGCCGACCTTCGTAAGGTCCAGCACGCTGCCGCTGATGCAAAGCCCGCGTTCCGCAGCTATCGCGTAGACGTGGCCGCTGCACTCCTTCCCGCGACTGAACACCTGCTGGATTGCCCGTTCGGTGTGCTTCGCCGAAAGCTCGGCCAAGATGCGGTCCTCATTACCATCGAACTGCGGAATCGCGACGCAGGCGAACAGTGCGCAGCGCCGACTCGGGACGAGCATCTCGCGGATTGCCACGCCCCCGACGACCGTTGCCCCGGCGCCTAAGTCGCCATCGGCTTTGACGCTGGCATATCTGGGATTTTCGTTTGGCACTGTGCGGGTTTTTCACTTATTGGGCACAACTTTCGATGGTCCGCGCCGCCCGCGCAATAAACTATGACATAGGGAACGCCATCGGTGCGTATTCGGCTCACCCGCCGTTTCCGTCGAGGGCGTTGGGCCTGGTGCGATGCCGCGCTGATGGAAGGGCCAAGATTCACCGACATCGGAACATATCTGTAACGCTACGTCATAAATCCTATGCCGGAACGATAAAGTATAATTATTACATATAGTTACTTATTTCTACCTAGTAGCTGACGACCGGCCGTCCCGCCTTCGGGGGAACTGAGGGAAAGGCAAGACGTTTAACATTTGACACGTCAAACAAGGATGGAGATCCGATGTTGGACACAGCAAAACGGACGACCGACCGCTCTGAAACGGTCTGACGCACCGCTCTCCCCAGCAGCTTGAGCCATTTCGGCGCATCCGCGTCGGCCGTCACGACAGCCTCCCCGCACCGGCGCGGGAGGACTGGTCGGGTTGTTCATGCGCCGGGGCAAACGACGGAAATTTCCCTGCAATTAAACTGGGACATAGCGAGATGTTGGAAACTGGAACAGTTTCGGCCCGAACGAATCCTGCCTATCTGAGCACCTTGCCGCCGAACTTTCTAAAAACGCTGCACGAGATCAGCAGCAATGAAATCGTGGTCCGCGCAGGCGATGAGTTCGTCGCCGATGGCCAGCAAAGCACGCGCGTCTACCTGGTTCGCGTGGGCCTCGGGTTGCGCGCCAAGACTTTGCCGGACGGCCGCCGGCAGGTGCTGAGCGTTCTTTTCCCAGGAGATCTTGTCGGCCTTCAAGCCATGCTGATCGGCCAGGCCCATCACAACGCCGAGGCGCGCTCTGACATGAGGTTGAGCGTAATCGAGCATCAGCGTCTCCGTGCTCTTTGGCAGCAGAAGTTCGACGCCGTCGCGCTGTCATTGAAGGCCATGGCATATGACGAGGTGCGCCTCATGAAAGCGTTGCTGTCGATCGGTCAATACACCGCCGAAGAGGCGATCGCATCCGTACTATACTCGATCTTCCGCCGGGGCGTCCTGCACGGGATGGTTCGCAGAAACTCCATGCCGTTTCCGTTCCGGCAGAGCGATATCGCCGACATGCTCGGCCTGTCTCTTGTCCACACCAATAAGACGTTAGCGAAACTGAGGCGCGCCAAGCATCTGGATCTGAGCGATGGAAAGCTGACTGTGTATAATGCCGACGACCTTGCCCGAGCCTATATGTTCGATCTCGCCGACGAAACATACGGCGACGATACCGAACGATAAGCGATGTCTTCATCCGACCAACGAGGACGCCGCTCGGCCGTTTGGCACCATGCTGAGCTTGGACCGGATCTGTCGACGTGCCAGGGCCGCGTCAGTTAATTTGGCCCGCGCGAGAGGCGAGACCGTGGCGGATTGGAGCGGCGCCCCCGTTCTATCAATGTCTCGCGCAGGCAAGACAACGCACAGCGGCTGCGCAGACACTCGAGTTGGCAGTAGCTATCAGATCCGTTCAGGCGCTGCCGAAGGTGCCGCCGAACCTCCGGAAACCGGGCATAACTGCCCTTCGCCACCCTACGATCATCAGAATTGGAAACGCCATACCACGTAAAGCGGCGGCTACGCAGGGTCAGGAACATAACGCGCGTGCCAGCGGGCCGGTTCCGAACAAACAGCCATCATGCCTCGATACGCACTCAGTAGGTGTTTGATCCCCCGGTTTGATGGTGCGATCCATTTGTCGGAATGGAAGGAGATCCGATGGTTGCCGCCCTCCCCAGTCGGCATCGCGATGTGCCAAGGTCGTGGTGTTCAACGTCACGCAAATGGGAGGACGGCGAGATGCATGATATGATGATTGGGGTCGACCTGGCAAAGAGGGTTCTGTGTGAATCCCGGAGACAAAATGGACAGCGGAAACGGTCGGATGTTTTGACTGTCGCGGAGTAATATTCCGCATCTTTCGCCTTAGGCAACGAGCTGAAGGCGGGGAGATGTATGCTGTGGACCTTTACGGACGGGTGCGGCTGGCGTGCCATGTCGGCGGAATGAGCAAGAGCGAAGCGGCGCGGATGTTCGGCATCGACCGCAAGACGGTGGCGAAGATCCTGAAGCACTCGGTGCCGCCGGGGTATCGTCGGTCGAAGCCGCCTGTGCGGCCGAAGCTCGATCCCTTCATTCCGATCATCGACCAGATCCTGGAGGACGATAAAGGCCAGTTGGCGAAGCAGCGGCACACGGCGACGCGGATCTTCGAGCGGCTGCGCGACGAGCACGGCTTCACGGGCAAGCTGACGATCGTCACCGACTATGTGCGGGAGAGGAAGCGCCGGACGCGCGAGGTGTTCGTGCCGCTGGCGCATCCGCCAGGGCACGCGCAGGTCGACTTCGGCGAGGCGGTCGGCGTGATCGGCGGCGCCAGGCGCAAGCTGCACTACCTCGCGATGGCGCTGCCGCATTCGGACGCCTTCTTCATCAAGGCCTATCCGGCCGAGACGACCGAGGCGTTCTGCGACGGGCATGTCTCTGCTTTCGCGTTCTTCGGCGGCGTGCCGCTGTCGATCCTTTACGATAACACCATCATCGCGGTGGCGAAGATCCTCGGCGACGGAACCCGCAAGCGCACCCGGATCTTCTCGGAGCTGCAGTCACATTACCTGTTCGAGGACCGGCTCGGCCGGCCTGGCAAAGGCAACGACAAGGGCAATGTCGAGGGTGTGATTGGCTTCGGGCGCCGGAACTTCCTGGTGCCCATGCCCCGGTTCGAGAGTTTCGAGGCGCTGAACGCCTGGCTGGAGGAGCAATGCCTAAGGCGCCAGGATGCGGTTCTGAGGGGCCACACGGAGACGATCGGCGCGCGGCTCATGCGGGATCTCGACGCGCTGATGCCGTTGCCGGCGGTGCCCTACGATGCCTGCGAGAAGGTCAGCACCCGCGCCACGTCGATCTCGATGGTGCGCTACCGCTGCAACGACTACTCGGTACCGGTGGGCTATGCCCATCACGAAGTCCAGGTCCGCGGTTATGTCGGCGAGGTCGTCATCGGCGCGGGTGCCGAGGTGATCGCCCGGCATCGGCGGTCCTACGAGAAGGCCGACATGGTCTTCGACCCGCTGCACTTCCTGCCGCTCCTGGAGCAGAAGGTCGGCGCCCTCGACCAGGCAGCCCCGCTTCAGGGCTGGAACCTTCCGGTAGAGTTCGCCACGCTGCGCCGGTTGCTCGAGGCCCGGATGGGCAAGCCCGGCAAACGCGAGTACGTCCAGGTTCTGCGGCTCCTCGAGATCTTTGAGATGGAGCATGTCCACGGCGCCGTACGCCAGGCCCTCGACCTCGGCGCCATCGGCTATGACGCGATCAAGCACCTCGTGCTTTGTCGCATCGAGCGGCGTCCGCCACGGCTCGATCTCGACATCTATCCCTACCTGCCCCGGGCGCGCGTCGAGGCCACGAAGCCGGCCAGCTACATGAGCCTGATGCCCGGGGCGACGACATGAGCGACACGCCCCAGTTGCTGCTCCAGCATCATCTCAAGAAGCTCAAGCTGCCGACCTTTCAGAACGAGCATGCCAAGCTGGCCCGACAATGCGCATCCGAAGGCAAGGATCATGTGCAGTACCTGCTCAGGCTCTGCGAGCTCGAGCTGATCGAGCGCGAGCGCCGGATGATCGAGCGCCGCATCAAGGCGGCGAAGTTCCCCGCCACGAAGAGCCTCGACAGCTTCGACTTCAAGGCAATCCCCACGCTCAACAAGGCGCTGGCGATGGAACTCGCGCGGCTCGCGAGTTCGTCGATCGCCGCGAGAACGTTATCGCCTTGGGACCGAGCGGCACCGGCAAGACGCATGTTGCCCTCGGGCTCGGCCTCGCCGCCTGTCAGAAGGGCCTGAAGGTCCGCTTCACCACCGCCGCAGCACTCGTCCACGAACTCATCGAGGCCGCCGACGACCGCCGGCTGCAGCGCCTCCAGAAGGGCCCCGCCGGTCAGGATCTGCTGATCATCGACGAACTCGGCTTCGCTCCCCTCTCCAAGACCGGCGCCGAGCTCCTGTTCGAGATCATCTCGCAGCGCTACGAACGCGGCTCGATCATCATCACATCGAACCTGCCGTTCGACGAATGGACCGAGGTCTTCGGATCCGAGCGCCTCACGGGCGCCATCCTCGACCGCCTGACCCACCATGTCCACATTCTCGAGATGAACGGCGACAGCTTCTGGCTGCGCCAGAGCCGCAAGGCCCATACCTGATCTCACAACGATCGATGCTGCCCGGACTGGCCTTCGGCCAGTGCGCCTTGCCGCGCGTCAGCTTTGTGGCGAGCACACGCGCCAAGGCGCGCGACAGTCCCAACCGTTGGGGACTATTCCGCCGCTACGCCGACCAATTTTGCGCCGGGATTGACATCGGTCTCCTCGTTGGAGCGGACTCTACCGAAAAACTGGAGGAAGATACGGGGCTCAGGGCAGTCCTTTCCGGACTGGGAAGCGTTCAACGCTTACCTCGGAGAGCAGTGCCACAAACGGCAGGGCGATGTTCGGCGCGGCCACCAGGCCAGCATCGGTGAACGGCTGAAAGCGGACCTTGCCGCGATGCGGGAGCTGCCAGCTGCCCCATTCGAAGCCTGCGACCTCCGAAGTGGCCAGCCGCCCGGACCCGTCCCCGCCTACCGGGCGTCAACCGGCCACAGCTTCGTGACAAGCTCTTCCGGCTAATGTCGGTTGCTCACCATCTCTGGGTCTCCGTTTCCCAACCATCGCGGTACGCCAATTCAGTCGGGGCGCTCAGACGGCTGGCGCCGTGACATCCCCTCTTGTACCCAGGCAAAGCTGATCTCGGTGCGCCATTTTGGGAGGTTTCCGGGCGTTTCTTGTCCACTCCATGTCGGAAACAGCTCATCTCTCAATCAGCATATGCCGTAAATATATTCAGAATACATGGAGAATGAAATGCGCGCTTACCTTACCAGCCTGCCGGATGCGGCCCGCCAATCGGTCCCGAGCCTTGGCGCGTTCGATGTCGTCGTTGTCGGCGCGGGCCCGGCCGGAATCGCGGCCGCAGTCACCGCGGCGGAGGCCGGGCACCGGACTCTCATCGTCGAGCGTCTCGCCTATTGCGGCGGCGCCGCCGTCTCCGGCATGTCGGGCACGATCTGCGGGCTCTACAACGCGGTCGAGGAGCCCCGCACCGCCCAGCCGCAGCAAATCATCTTCGGCTTCGCCGAGCGGTTCCGCGACGCGCTCGCGCGCGACGGCGGGCTGACCGAGCCGCAGATCTACGGCAAGACCTGGGTCGCCACCCATGACTGCGCCACCTACAAGAAGGTCGCGACCGACCTTCTGCGCGGCGCGGGCGTGCAGATCCTCTACCACACGACCGTCGTCGACGTGGTCACCGAGGACGGTGCCGTCACCGGGCTCGTCCTGCACACCAAGTCGGGCTTCACCCGGGTCGCGGCGCGGCGCGTGATCGACGCCTCGGGCGACGCCGATGTCGTCGTCGGCATGGGGCTCACGACCACGAAGGGCAACAACGGCGCGATCCAGAATCCGACGATGATGTTCAAGATCGGCAATGTCGACCTTGCCCGCTTCCTCGACTTCTGGGGCGACGACACGATCTCGCCGGCGAAGGTGGTGGCAAGGCTCGAGGCGCGCGACGAGCTTCTGCGCAAGAAGGTCTGGCTCTTTCCGACCGTCAATCCCGGCGAGGTGCTGGTCAACGCGACCAAGATCACCGGCTTCGACGGCCGCGCGCTCGACGTCACCGACCCCGTCGACCATTCCGAGGCCGAGCAGTTCGCGATCTACCAGGCGCGCGCCTTCTTCGCCTTCCTCAAGGAAGAGGTGCCGGGCTGCGAGGCGGCCTATTTCATCGACTACGGCGGCGAGGTCGGCGTGCGCCAGACCCGCACCATCGACGGCATGGCGCGGCTGATGAACGCGGATGTCGTGGGCAAGCGCAAGAGCCGCGACTCCATCGCGCGGTCGAGCTGGCCGATCGAGCTGCATTACGGCGCCAAGCCCAAGACCGAGTGGCTGATCGACGATTACTACGACGTGCCCTTCGGAACGCTGGTGCCGAAGGAGGGGCGCAACGTCATCGTCGCCGGGCGCTGCCTGTCGGCCGAGCACGAGGCGCTCGCCTCGGCCCGCGTCACCGCCCAGTGCTTCGAATACGGCCGCGCCGCGGCCATCGCCACGGATCTCTCGATCCGTGACGGCGTCGAATTCCGTCAGATCGACGGCGCACACATCGCCGACCTGATGGCCCGCACCTGATATCGAACCGTCTAGTGGAGGAAACGGACGTGTCTCTACCCAAGCCCGGCGCCGTACGCGTCGAAACCAACATGCCGATGCTGGCGATCAGCATCGGCCTCATCATGGCGATCGCGGGAACGCTGATCGCCTATCCGGACAGCGGCAAGACGGTCATCGACGGTCTCTTCGGCTGGATGACCGGCACGTTCGACTGGGCGTTCCTCGGTGTCGCCTTCGTCTCGCTCGTGTTCCTCGTCGCCCTGGCCTTCTCGCGCCATGGCGCGATCCGGCTTGGCGATGCGGACGTGGCGCCGGAGTTCACCTGGTCGGCCTGGGGCGCGATGGTGTTCCTCGCCGGCATCGCCTCGGGCCTCGTCCTCTGGGGCGGCACCGAATGGGCCTATCACTACGCCTGGACACCCTTCGGGATCGAGCCGAACACACCGCAGATGTATGTCGTCGGCCAGGCCTACGGCATCTTCCACTGGGGGCCGACCGCCTGGGCGCTTTACTGTGTGCCGGCGATCGCGATGTCCTACATCTACTATGTCCGCAAGAAGCATATCTACCGGGTCAGCGAGAGCTGCCGTGGCGCGCTCGGCGATCTCGTCGACGGGCCTGTCGGCTCCGTCATCAACTACATGTTCATCTTCGGGATCCTCGGCGCCGCGGCGACCTCGCTCGGCCTCGGAACGCCGATGATCGGCGGGGCGGTGGCGTCTGTCCTCGGCGTGGCGCCCAGCACCACGATCGATGTCGGAATCATCGTCGCCTGTACCGCGGTCTTCACGCTGTCGAGCGGCCTCGGCCTTGAAAACGGGATCAAGCGGCTGTCCTATATCGGCACGCTGCTGACGCTGGCGATCATCGTCTACATCCTCGCCGTCGGGCCGACGCATTTCATCGCCCGGCTCGGGATGGATTCGCTCGGCTACGCCCTGTCGAACTTCATCACGCTCTCGACCTGGACCGATTCGGTCAGCGCCTCCGGCTTCCCGCAGGCCTGGACCGTGTTCTACTGGGCCTGGTGGGTCGCCTATGCGCCGTTCATGGGGATGTTCGTGACGCGGATCTCGATGGGCCGCACCGTGCGCGAGGTGATCGTCGGCATGCTGACCTTCGGCACGGCGGGCTGCGCTTTCTTCTACATCGTGCTCGGCGGCTACGGCATCAACCTGCAGATCTCGGGCGCGCTGCCGATGGTCGACCTCGTCAACAACGATGGCGTCGCCCCGGCGATCATCGCGATGTTCAAGACCCTGCCGGGCGCCACCATCGTGCTCATCGCCGTCGCGGTCTCGGGCATCGTGCTTCTGGCCACGACCTTCGACTCGGCCGCTTACGTCATGGCCTGCGCCTCGACCAGGCAGCTCGACGAGGGCCAGGAGCCGGCGCGCGGCAACCGCCTGTTCTGGTGCGGCGCGATCGCCGTACTGCCGCTGACGCTGCTGTTCCTCGGCGGGCTCAAGACCATGCAGACCGCCTCGGTCCTCGTCGGCCTGCCGGTGATGCTGATCCTCATCTGCATGATGATCACCACCGTGAAGTTCATGAACGAAGACAGCGAGTGAGACCCCCAGGCGCGGCGGTCCGCCGCCGCGCTTCCCCACCCCCTTTCAGCCCCGCGAGGCCCTGATGTCCGCCCCAATCGTCGAACGCATCGAACTTCTGGCCGTCGGACCCGACGGCGAGAAGGTCACCTGGTCCTCGCATCTGGGACCGATGTACGAGGCAATGATCCTCGCCCGCCTGCATCTTTCCAACGGGATCGAGGCGCTCGCCGGCACCACCGCCTATACCGAGCACGAATTCGACCGCACGGTCTTCTCGGCGGCTTCGCTGATGGCGCCTTTCGTCCTTGGCAAGAGCGTCTTCGCCATCCCCGTCGCCTATGCCGACATGCGCAGCCGCTACGTCCCGCTCGGCCATGTCGCGACCTCGCTCTTCGACATCGCGCTGCATGATGGCAAGGCCAAGACCCTCGGCCTGCCGCTCTACCAGATGTTCGGCGCGGCGCGCGAGAAGGTCCGCGCCTATGCCTCCAGCCCGCTCCTGCCAGACGATCAGTCCTATATCGACTATTGCGAACGGATGCTTGCCGCGGGTTACCGCTCGATCAAGATCCATCCTTATTGCTGCTTCGAGGATGACCTTCGGCTCGTCCGCACCCTCAACGAAGCGTTCCGCGGCCGGGAGGTCGGCTGGAGCCTCGATGCGGACGCGAACTACACGCTCGACCAGGCGGTTAAGATCGGTCGGGTGATCGACGCGGCCGGCTGGGAGTTCTTCGAGGCGCCGCTGCCCGATACCGATCTCAACGGCTACCGGGTACTTGCCGACCTGCTCGACCTCGACGTGATCTGTGGCGGGAATTCGATCCCGAACCTGCATCTCATCGAACTCGCCCTGCAAAGCCGCGCCTGGTATCGCTCGCGCTTCGACGTCACGGGGATCGGCGGCTTCACCGGGGCCGAGGACGGCATGGCGGTCAGCCGCGCCCATGGTGCCAAATGCGAGGTCCAGAGCTGGGGCTACACGATCACCCAGGCGGCCAACCTGCACCTGATGCTCGCCCATGCGAACTGCGACTATTTCGAACAGGCGACGCCCTTCGAAAAATACGAGTTCGGCGCCCGCCAGGTGATCCGACCCGACGCCGAGGGCAACGTAGCGGCAAGCGGCCTGCCCGGGCTCGGTATCGAGTTGGACTGGGACGCGATCGAACCCTTCGTCTATGCCCGTCGCGCGTTCTCCCTGAAATGACCGTGAGGATCGAGCGCGTCGAGGTCCTGTGCCTTCAAGACCCCGGCGCCAGCTACAACCGCTTCGAAGGCAGCTACCAGAATGCCGTCGTCGTCGTGCATGGCGACAACGGGCTTTGCGGCATTGGCGAGAGCGACACCCCGCCCTCGGTCCTGCGCGCGATCGTCGAGATGCCGACCTACAACAGCCTTGCCGAGGGGCTCGGCTCGATCCTCACCGGCCAGGAACTCGACGATCCGCGCCGGCTCTGGGACGAGATGTACCGCCGCACCCAGTGGTTCGGCCGCCACGGCGCCGTGCTGCACGCGATCAGCGCGCTCGACATCGCGATCTGGGACCTCTTCGCGCGGTCCAGGGGCGTGCCGGTCCATGCCTTGCTGGGCGGCAAGCGCCACGACCGGCTGCCGGTCTATGCGACGATCTACCCGCTCGCCGATACGCCCGATGGCATCACCGCCCAGGCCGAGGCGCTGCGCGCCCGGGGCTTTCGCGCGCTCAAGATCTGCGTCGATCCCTGGTGGCAGGACGCTCCGCTCGTGCGCCTCAACCTGACACATCTGCGCAAGGTGGTGGGAGACGCCTGCGACCTGATGCTCGACGTGGCGCAGGAATTCACCCGTTTCGACGAGATCGAGGGCTTCCTGCCATTGCTGGAGGAGCTTGATTTCAAATGGATCGAGGCGCCGTTCCCGCTTGGCAGTATCGCCGATCATGCGCGGCTGAGACAGAAGACGCGCATTCCGGTCGGCGTCGGCGATCTCGGCTTCACCACCTGCAGGGAGGTCACGCCGTTCCTCGATGCAGGGGCGCTCGATTTCGTCCAGCCCGATGTCACCATGTTCGGCGGGTTGAGCGAGATGACGCGCCTGGCCGCGATGCTCGGACCGCGCCGGATCGTGCCGCACGGCTACAATTCCGACATCACCATCGCCGCGAACCTCCAGTTCCTGTCGACCCGTCTCGAACCCGAGCTGGTGGAGTATTCCACGAGTCCGGCGCTTCTGCGCAACCGGCTGGCGGTGGGACTGGCCCCGGTCGGCGAAGATGGTATGATCGCGGTCCCGGACACACCCGGCCTTGGAGTTGCCCTGAACCCGGAGGTCGTGACCTGCACAAGACAAGTGGCATGAACGTAGTATCGCAACCGAGAATGACCAAGGCGGACATCGCCGCCGAACGTCTTGAAACGGCGATCATCAACTGCGAACTGCCGCCCGGGGCGGTATTTCAGGAAGCCGAGCTTTGTGAACTTCTCGATCTCGGCCGCACACCCGTCCGGGAGGCGCTCCTGCGGCTTTCCGGCGAAAACCTCGTGAGCATCTCGCGGGCCGGCGTCCAGATTCCCGGCATCGACGCGGTCGCGATGCTGAAGCTGCTTGAATTGCGCGAACCGATCGAACGGCTGACGATCGAGAAGGCCGTGCAGCGCATGACCGATGACGACCTGCGCCTCTTCTCGGACATCCGCACCCGGATCGTGGCGATCGCCGATGATGATCGGGACAGTTTCATGGCCATTCTGAGGGAAATCCACCGGGCGATTGCCGGGGCGTCGAAGAATGAGTTCGTATCGGCGACCCTGAGGACGACCCAGGGACTGTCCCGCCGGTTTTGGCGCTACTATCTCACGGAGAAAGATCAGCGCGCCGCCAAGCGTATCTATTGCGACCTGCTAAAGGCGATCATCGCAAGGGACGAGCAGGACGCGCTTTGTCAAGCGGCAACGCTGATGAACCATTTGCGAGACTTTGCCAACGGGCGGATCGACAAGTACCAGCGCTTTCCATAAGTCGCGTCGGGCGGCCTGAACTGGGTTGTGCCGAGGTTCGGCTTTACTGCTTGCGCGGTGGAGTTTTCGCTTGCTGCGAAATCCTGTCTCACTGAGAAACCGCCCGCCGCTCCGCGGGTGCCGCGAAACTGGGTTCCAGACTTCGGTAACGACGTCGAGCACAGGCTCACCAGGATCAATCACCCCTGGACCAACGGCCAGGTCGAGCGCATGAACCGCACGATCAAGGACGCAACCGTCAAGCGCTTCCATTTTGACGGGCACGATCAGTTGCGGACGCATCTCGCAGACTTCATGGCAGCATACAACTTCGCCCGAAGACTGAAGACCCTCAGCGGCCTGACGCCCTATGAATACATCTGCAAGATCTGGGCATCAGAACCCGAAAGATTCATCGTCGACCCGATCCACCAGATGCCGGGGACTGAACACCTGTTCCACGCCGATCAACTGGCAGGGCGGGATGAAGCCGCCATTCGCTTGTGACGGCACTCGCGAAAACACGAGTGCCAACGAAATAAAGCCGCCCGGAGGACGTGCGCGCCGCAAAAACTTGAAAGGGCGCGCACGGCTTTTCTGGGTCAGGCTTCGTCCAGCCACACGTTGTCGAGGCGCACCTCGAATTGCTGATGTCTTTCGTAACCCATCAACTGCGGGACATGGTGCAGGTTTTGGCTCTGCCAGAATGGCTGAATGATGACCCCGGCTTCCCGCAGGATCTGCTGCATCTCCGCCATCAGCGGACGCCGTTTTTCGGCATCGGCGATGCCCAGGGCTTGTTCGAGTTTCGCGTCGAAATCCGGGTCGGAGAATCCCGATTCATTCCACGGTTCTCCGGATTTGTAGGCTAGGCCATAGACCTGCACGCCCAGCGGACGGGCGCCCCAGTTGGTCGTCGAGAACGGGTACTTCGTCCAGTCGTTCCAGAATGTCGCGCCGGGAATGATCGTGCGTTTGATGTTGAAGCCGGCGTCCCGGAGCTGCGCGCCGATTGCGTCGCTTGTGGTCTGGCGCCAGTCGCCGTCCAGCGAGATCAGTTCGAGTTCGGTCTCTGCATGACCCGCCGCTATCAGCATCTCCCGCGCCTTTACCGGATCGTATTCGGGTGCGCCGATATCCGCATATTCGGGATGGAACGGGGCGCAGTGGTGGTTCTCCGCGACGACACCGGCGCTGTTTACGCCGAGTTCGAGCACGACGCTGTTGTCCACCGCCATCTGCACGGCGCGGCGGACGTCCGGATTGTCATAAGGCGCACTGTCTGAACGCATCCGGGCGACAATGGTACCGGCCGTCGGCTTTTCCTTTCGCACCAGGCCCAACGCGTCGAGAACCTCGATGATGTCGCCGGACGTCTCGTCGTTGACGTGGATCTCACCGGCCTCGAATGCTGATACGATGGCCATCGGCTCCGTGCCGAAATCGATGAATTCGACGCCGTCGAGATGAGTCTGCCCGCCCCACCAGCCGCTCTCACGGCGCTTTAGTACGGCCTTGACCCCAACCTCGTGCGATACCAGTTCGAAAGGCCCGGTCCCGATCGGAGTGTCCACGATGCTGTTTTGGAAACTCGGGTGAATCAGCAGTGCCGGGTGATCCGCCATTGCCGCGATCAAGGTGATGTCGGGGCGCGGCAGGTTCAGGCGAACAGTGTGGTCGTCGATCTTCTCGATACCACCTGCCCGCGCCTTCTGCGTTTCTTCATCGACAAGCGCAGCAAAGCGCGACGCCATCGAATTGCCCTCGACCGTCTTGTCGCACCAACGTTCGATATTGAAGACAACGTCATCGGCCGTGAAGGCGTCACCGTTGTTCCAGAGCGCGTCCGTCCTCAGATGCAGCGTGTAGGTTTTTGCGTCGTCACTGACGTCCCAGCTGTCCAGAAGAACGCCGCTGAAACTGTAGTCCAACTCCCAGCGCACCAGCGGTTCAAGGAACTGCCGGCTGACATTGTTGGCCTGATCCCAGTCCTGCAGACGCGGCTCCGTCAACGCCAGAACACGCATTCCGATCCTGACAACACCGCCCTTTTGCGGTATGCTGGATTGTGCGTGAACGGGGGCTTTCAGTCCCAGCAGCCCATAGGCCGCCGCGGCACTGGCCCCGAACGTACTGGCGGTCGCGATGAATTCCCGCCGGGACATCGCATCCCTGCGCGCCGATCGTGCGAGGTTCTCGACGAGGGGCCGGACTAAATCCTCACGTGCGGTCATTGTTTCCTCCCTAATGGCCGTTGAGTTCTCGTCATCCGAAATGGAGCGTCTTGACTTCCTGGTAGTCCTCGATCCCCATCAGGCCGCCTTCGCGACCGTTGCCGGATTGCTTGTAGCCGCCGAACGGCGAGCCGTAGTTGAAGGCGCCGCCATTGATATGGATAGCGCCCGCGCGCAAGCGCGCGGCCACCCGCTCGGCGCGCGCGAGGTTGCCGGTCTGGACATAGGCGGCGAGTCCGTAGGGCGTGTCGTTGGCGAGGCGGACGGCCTCGTCCTCGGCGTCGAAAGGGATGATCACGAGAACCGGCCCGAAGATCTCCTGGCGCGCAATCGCCATATCGTTGCGGACATCGGCGAAGACCGTCGGCTTCACGAACCATCCCCGATCGAAGCCCTCCGGCCGGCCCAGACCGCCGGCCAGAAGCGTGGCGCCCTCCTCGATGCCGGTGCGGATCATCGCCTGCACACGCTCGAACTGAGTGCGATCGAAGAGCGGGCCGATTTGGTCGCCCTCGCGCGCCGGATCGCCGACCGAGAGACCCTCGGCCGCGGATTTCGCGATCTTCAGCGCCTCAGTATAGCAGCGCCGCTCAACCAGCATGCGCGTCGGCGCATCGCAACTCTGCCCGGTATTGAACATGCATTCGCGCACCGAGGCCGTGACCCGCTCTTTCAGGTCGCAGTCGGCGAAAACGAGGTTCGGGGATTTGCCGCCGAGTTCCAGGGTCACGCGCTTGACCGTCTCTGCGGCGTCGCGCGCCACTGCCACGCCTGCGCGGGTGGAGCCGGTGAACGAGATCATGTCGACGTCCGGATGGCGCGACAACGCGGCCCCGACGGTCGGGCCATCGCCGTGGACAAGGTTAAAGACCCCGGCCGGAAACCCGGCGTCGTGGATCATCTGTGCGTAGACCGCGGCCGAAAGCGGCGTGTGCTCGGAGGGTTTCAGCACGCAGGTGCAACCCGCCGCCAGAGCGGGCAGAACCTTAAGCGCGATCTGGTTGATCGGCCAGTTCCACGGCGTGATCAGCCCGCAGACCCCGATCGGCTCGCGCACGAGCACGTCTCCGTTCGGCAGGCTCACGCGCGCCTCCTGCGCCCTGAGCGCGTCAAGAACCGCACCGAGATGGCCGACCGCGGCTTCGGCCTGCGCGGCGCGGGACATTGTGATGGGCGCGCCCATCTCGGCGGTCATCGCCTGAGCCAGCTCCTCGCGGCGCTCCTCGCTCAGCGCCAGAAGCCGTTCGAGCAGCGAGATACGTTCGTCGCGGCCGGTTCGGGAGAAGCCCTCGAATGCCCGGCGCGCCGCGGCAACCGCGGCGTCGACATCATCTGCCCCGCCCAGAGCTACCGTGCCGATCCGGGCTTCGGTCGCGGGGTTGAGGACGGGGAAGTCCCGGGCAGAGCGGGGTTCGACCCACTCCCCGCCGATATAGTAGCGGCCAAGTTCCATCAGGCCACGTCTTCGCGTTTTTCGTCGAGCTCCATGTGGCCCCAGCCCTTGCTCAGGACGCGGCGCAGCATCGGCTCGAAGAATTCAAGCGGCTTGGTCGGGTAGTCGGGGTCAAAGGCGCACTGATCGTAGGTGTGGCAGAAATAGATCGCGTCCTCGTACCAGCGCGAGCCCTTGTATTTCTCGCGGGCATTGCGGTCGCCACCGAGGAAGTGGTTGTAGTAGTAGCCTTGGAAGACGCAGTGATGCTTGAGGATCCAGTAGGTCCGCTCGCTGACATAGGGTTTCATCATCGCCGCGGCGAGCTCGCCGTGGTTGTAGGGCGACAGGATGTCGCCGACGTCATGCACGAGCGCGGCGATGACGATTTCCTCGTCGGCCTTGTCATCGTACGCTCGTGTCGCGGCTTGCAGGCTGTGCTGGTAGCGGTTCAGCGGATAGGGTGTCCATTCTTCGTCGAGCGACCGGATCGCGGCGAGGATCCGGTCCGGAAGAGCGGCGTTATACGCCTCCTCGTAGTCCATCACGGCCAGAAAATCTTTCTTGGTCGCGTTCTCGAAGCTGGTCCAGCGGGGCTTGTGCGATTTATCCATGGCCTTGTCTCTCCTTGAAAAAGCGCGCGCGCCGGGGAGGGGGAGCGTTCCCCCGGCGCGCGCTTCGCCGCTACTCGTAGCCGCGACGGTGTTCAACGACGACTTCGGCGCCCTTGCCTTCGGGTTCGTGGTCGACGAGGTATTCCGGGAAGCCGGGAGCGCGAAGGTCCATGCCGCAATCGTCCTCCAGCCGCTTGACGACCTGGCTCGACCAGACCCGCGGGCCGTAGCGTTTGAGACCGTCATTCATCGCCGCGACGCAGACCGGCGACAGCTCGAGCGGCACGCCGAACGACTTGCCGAGATCGTCGAAGAGGGTGACGTCCTTCACCTCGTGATCCATGGTGAAGTTGATGTTGTAGCTGCCGTTTAGGATCAGCTGGCCCTCGGTCTCATGCACGAAGCTGTTGCCCGAGCTCACGCGGATCGCGTGATAGGCGACGGCGAGATCGACGCCGGCCTTCCTCGCGACCATGAAGGCCTCGCCGGTGGACAGAAGCTGGACGCCGGCGAGGTAGTTGGTGATCACCTTGAGGACCGAGGCCGAGCCGAGCTTGCCGGTATGGACGACCTGGCGGCCCATCGTGGTCAGGAGCGGCAGGACCTTCTCGAAGGCCTCGCGCCTGCCGCCTGCGAAGATCGCAATATTGCCGGTCGAGGCGCGATGGCAACCGCCCGACACCGGGCTGTCCATGGCGATGCCGCCCCGCGCCTCGACCTGCGCACCGAGGCGCTGGACGTCCGCCGCTTCGGTCGTCGACATCTCGAGCCAGATCTTGCCCGGGGTGATGCCATCGAGCACGCCGTCCTTTTCCTCAAGCACCTGGGCCGAGACCTTCGGCGAGGGCAGGCAAGTGACGATCACGTCGCAGGCCTCGGCCAGCGCCCGCCCACTCTCGGCCCAGCGGGCGCCCCCTTCCAGCAGCGATTTCGCCGCAGCCTCATCGGTGTCGCGCACCATGACGTCGAAGCCGTTGCGGATCAGACTTCCGGCGAGCTTGGCGCCGACATTGCCCAGACCGATGAACCCCACGCGCATCCCAGTATCCTTCCGTCCTGATTGGTTCTGCTTGACGATGCGACGCAGACATGACTTCGTCAAAAGAACTCTTTGCGCCCTAAGACCCACGAAAGTTGGAGGCTGGATGCCCCGGAATCCCACCGCACTGCCGCCGTTGCCGGCGCTTCAGGCCTTCGAGGCCGCCGCGCGCCACGAGAGCTTCATGGCCGCTGCGCAAGAACTGAACATCTCCCAATCCGCCGTGAGCCATCGCGTCCGGGCACTCGAACGCCATCTCGGCTACGCGCTATTCGAGCGGCTGCCGCGCGGGCTCAGGCTGACCGAGAACGGCAAGGCCTACCTCCCGTCTGTCCGCAGTGCCTTTGCCGAGATCCTCGGGGCGACGACGAGCATCTTCGGCCTCAACCGCGCCAGCCGGCTCACGATCCGCGCGCCGCTCACCTATTCCGCTCTCTGGCTTGCCGAGATCGTGAGCCGTTTCTCTGCCGCCCATCCCCGGATCGAGATCCGGATGCACAGTTCGGTCTGGGCCGAGAACCTCGCGCTCGACGACACCGACGTCGAGATCCGCCTTGGATACGGGCATTGGGCGGGTTACCGGGCGGAACTGCTGTTCACCGACCCGCTGGTTCCACTCTGCTCACCGCGAACGCTCGAGGCCGAGGGAAAGTCGCTAGACGTGGCCGACCTCGCGTCCCGGCCGCTCGTCCACATTGTCGGGCTCGAGGATCAGTGGCACGACTTCTTCGCAGCCCATGCGCCCGACACGGTGATGCCGAAGCCGAAATCGCATATCCACACCGACAGCTCCGTCGCCGCGGCCACGATCGCTGCGAACGGCCCGCATTTCTGTCTCCTGGCCGAGACCTTCGCCGAGCATTTCGAGCGATCCGGCAGCCTCGTGCGGGCGACGGACCAAACCATCGCGTCGAAACAGGGCGTGTATCTGCTGACGGCGGAAAGAACCGGTCCACTGCTTCCCGAGGTCGAGGGCCTAAAGAGGTGGCTCAGGGAGCGGGCGAGAGAGCAAAGCATCTGCCGCCACGTTTCTCGGTGACGGTCCGGACCGTTCTCTAATCGCGGAGGTCAAGGGCTGATTTTCGTGCGCTCCTTGATGCGTGCCGGACTCTACGATTCTTTCCGCGATCACCGTGTGGGGTCGCATGTTTGCAGGCTGTGATGATGTGACCGCCCCCGACGGCATCAACGTGCCAAGGTGGGTCTGCAACGATCCACAAAGGAGAGCGGTCATGTCGGAGATTATCACGGTCGGACTCGATCTGGCGAAGAATGTGTTCC
>NZ_JAOVQO010000025.1:0-37380 GCF_025673475.1 Albidovulum salinarum
CAGAAGCGCCCCGAGCCGAGGCTCCAGCGACCGGTCCTTCAAAAACAGTCCCACAATCCCGCACATCTTCGACTCCCTTGGATCGTCTCCCCAAAACGCTAGCACCATTCCATACACACATCAACTAATAGGAAACAAATATTCATATTGGGCAACCCGGGCGAGATCCGACTCGCCCGGGTGCGCGGCGTGTCAGTAACGTTCGAGCGCCTTGGTGATCTTGTCGGGATCCCCGATATGGCGCGCCTTGTCGAGGTGGCGGCCTTCCCGGACGAACTGGATCCGGTGCCAGCCGATCCAGAAGGCGACGCCGAGCAGCGTCATCAGGAACTCGTGGCCCTGGAACGGATAGACCGCGCCCACTTCGGCAAGATCGACGGCCCAGGTCTCGTATCCGATCGTTGACATGATGGTTCTCCCTTCGTCACGAGGCTTTGAGGTTGGTGGCCAGATATGCCTTGTCGGCTTCGATGATCGCCGCCTTGGCGTCTTCGTAGGCATGGTGCTCGGCGTAATCGAGGCCCTGGAGTTCGACCTCTTCGGGGATCCTGAGCACGCCGACCGCGGCCTGGACCCTGGCGAGAGCCCAGCCCGGCACGAAGCCGAGGACGAGGAACATGATCACCGCACCGGCCGTCTGTCCGATCGGGTTGATCGTCGCGTAGCCCTCAAACGGCGACGACGGGGCACCCCAGAGCAGGAAGCCGGCGATGATCAGGCCGATGACGCCGGAATAGCCATGCACCGCGACCGCGCCGACCGCGTCGTCGAGCTTGAAGCGGCGTTCGACCCAGTAGTGCAGGTGGTAGACGATCACGACCCCGACGGCGCCGACCAGCATCGCCTGGACCGGGTGGTAGAGATCGTTGCCGGCGGATGCGGTGATCACCCCGGCGAGGCCGCCCGAGAACGTCCAAAACGCATCGCCCTTCGACACCACGTAAGCCGCCATCAGCCCGCCCGAGAGCGACATCAGGAAGTTGAAGGTGATGGCCGAGAGCGTCGTCGGCGCGAGGTAGATGTTGGTCGCGGTCCAGGTGGTGCCGGTGATCTGGCCGCCGATCGCCTCGGGCGAGATCACGGGCACGTTGCAGGCCGCGTAGAAGCCCCAGAAGCCGGTGTAGATCAGGAACAGGCCGATGGTCAGCATCCACGGATTGTGCGGGGGGATGTCGCGCGGCGTCCCGTCGGCGGCGAATTTGCCGAGCCGCGGCCCGAGCACCATGATCACGCCGAGCGCGTAGCCGCCGGCGATCGCATGGATCACGCCCGACGCATAGGCGTCATGGTAGCCGAGGATCCGCACCATCCAGCCGCCATAGTGCCAGCCCCAGGCGGCGTCGATGATCCACCAGACCGACCCGATCATCACCGCGTGGACCCAGAGCGCGCTCGAGCGGATGCGCTCGATCACCGCGCCCGAGACGATCGAGGCGGCGGTCCAGGAGAACAGCAGGAACGCCGCCCAGAAGACGCCGGTGATCCGGTCGCCGAGATTGGTGGCCATCGTCTTGGACCAGGGCAGGTTGGCGTCGCCCATCTCGTGGTTGAGGCCGCCGAAGAAAGGGAAATCCGGGAAGGCCCAGTAGATCCACCAGCCGAAGAAGAAGAACGTCACGGTGACCAGAGGGATGATCATGACGTTCTTCATCAATGTGTGCATGTGGTTCCTGCGCCGGCTCGCGCCGACTTCGTACATGCAGAAGCCGACATGGATCAGGAACATGAAGACGACCGTCACCCAGTAGTAGAACTCGGTAAAGACGGTCGATAGTGCTTCGAGATTACCGTTCACTTCGCGTCTCCCTGATTGGCGAGATTTTACCTCGCAGTGAAAGTAATTTCACAATGGGAAACTATTCGGATCGCGTGAGTCAACGAAATTTCGACTGTTGGACGGTCGGAGCGGCCGAAGTGACTGGGATTTAGGGAAACTTTCTTAACAAAAAAGCCCGGGCGAAATACCGCCCGGGCCCGTTGTCTCGGCTGGCTTACGACAGCTGGAACATCTGGTTGGCGATCACGACGACAGCAATGCCCGCCGCGATTGTGAGGTAGGGCAGGAACCCCGCCTTGCGCTTGCCGTGGTCGGGGTCGACGCCGCCGACGGTCAGGTCCTCGAGCATCTCGTGCGGGAACTTGCCCTTGTCGATGACCCAGTGCCGCCAGGCGAAGACCGGGACGATCAGCAGGATCGCGAAGATCGCGGTGCGCAGCGTGCCTTCGCCCCAGACGTTGGCCCCGGCGCCGATCAGCATGGCGTTGAAGAAGGCGAGGATGCCGCCGAGCCACAGCAGGATGTTCGGCGCCTTCCACGGCCGCTCGACATGGCCGCTGTCGATGCGGTGGATCCAGCCGGAATGCAGGTTGAGGAAGTTGAACACCAGGTAGCAGACGTTCGAGGCGGCGAGGATGAAGAGGTAGTCCGACATCATCAGCAGGATGAGGTTGAAGCCGAGATCGGTCCACATCGCCTTGGTCGGCGCGCCGTGCTCGTTGACATGGCTGAGGTAGCGCGGCAGCCAGCCGTCGACCGAACCCTGGTAGAGCGTGCGCGAGGAGCCCGCCATCGAGGTCATGATCGACAGGACGAGCGCGAGGCAGAGCATCACCACCATGATCGCCGCCACCGCCGAGCCGCCGCCGACCATGTGCGCCATCGCGCCGGCGACCGCGGTGCCGTCGACGATGCCCGGCTGCAGGATGCCCTCGACCCCGAGCACGCCCTGGAAGGCGAGCGGCACGAGCGAGAAGATCACGATGCAGACGAGGCCCGCGAAGAAGATCGAGCGGAAGGTGTCGGTCTTGGGGTCGCGGAACTCGCTGGTGTAGCAGACCGCGGTCTCGAAGCCGTAGGTCGACCAGGCGGCGATGAAGAGGCCGCCGAGGAACAGCGTCCAGCCATTGGTGTCCCAGGCGCCCGAGCTCGGCAGGAGCGGCATCAGGTTGGCGTTGAGCACGTCACCGGTCAGCAGCGGCACGAGGCCGACGATCAGGAGCGGGATCAGCACCGCGAGGCCGATGAAGGTCTGGATCTTGGCGGCGCGCGAGATACCGTGGTGCTGCGCGGCGAAGACGCCAAGCAGGATCACCGTGCCGATGATCGAGGTCGCGTTGATCCGCAGCGTCAGCCCCTCGTTGACGAAGCCGAGATCGACCAGCGTGATCTGCCAGGCGTTGATCGCGGCGTCGGCGCCGAAGAAGGAATTGAGGATGTAGCCCGCCGCGAGGCCGGAGCCGATCGCCAGCACCGGCGTCCAGGCGAGCCAGTTGCACCAGACCGACAGCGGCGCGATGATCTTCGAGTAGCGCACCCAGGCGGCCGCGCCATAGACCGAGGCGCCGCCCGATTTGTTGGGGAAGAGCCCGGCGATCTCGGCATAGGTGAAGGCCTGGATGAAGCCGAAGGTCACCGAGAGCATCCAGATCACCCAGGACGGGTTGCCGACCGTCGCGGCGATGCCGCCGATCGAAAAGAGCACCAGCGCCGGAACGCCGGAGGCCATCCAGAAAGCGTCCTTCCAGCCGATCGAGCGAAACAGCATGCCGCCTTCGCCCGCCTTCACCCCCGTGCCGGGGCTTTCATAGATCGTGTCGGTCATCGCGTTTTCCTGTCCTGTTGGGTGACTTTGGTCTTCTCGTGGGGCGGGCCGCGGCGGATCGCCGGGCCTGGTCCGGTCCCCGCAGGCCGAAACCGATTCGCGCTGTTTCGGCGGCGGGTGGCTCCGGCTGTTTCTCGGGCCGGGGCGGAGGGCGGGACGGGCTGCGGCGCGGCGCCGCATTGACGGCGCGAAGTGATTCGGCGCGCCATTGCGCCCGCAAGCACATGTTTCCCCAGTGCAATTTCGCACACCGCGGGGGCAGGGACCCGGAGCGCGGTGCCACGCGCACGCGCCGGCCCACCCTCGCCGAGGGGGAGATTGAGCAACGATTTCAGCCCGGAAGCCGGCATTTGTTGCCTCTTAGGAAAATAATATTCAGTTAAGTGTTGCTTTCGAAACCCACCTTCTGTCAACATCAATCCATCCGAACCGCCGGCCCATCACTCGGCGGAACAGCATCAGGGAGTTACGCATGACGGCATCTTGGCGATTCTCGACCCTCGGCGAGCGGCACCGAAAGCTCGGCTCGGCGCTCGAGGACTGGAGCGGAATGGGCACGGCCTGGTCCTATTCCGGCGATCCGGAGAAGGAGTACCTCGCGATCCGCACCAAGGCGGGTCTGATGGATGTGTCGGGCCTGAAGAAAGTGCATCTGACCGGCCCGGCCGCGAGCCATGTCATCGACCGCGCCACCACGCGCAATGTCGAGAAGATCATGCCGGGCCGCTCGGCCTATGCGGCGATGCTCAACGACGCCGGCAAGTTCGTCGACGACTGCGTCATCTACCGGATGGGACCGAACAGCTGGATGGTCGTGCACGGTTCGGGCCAGGCGCATGAGCAGCTGACGATGGCCGCGACCGGCCGCGATGTCTCGATCCGCTTCGACGACAATCTCCACGACCTGTCGCTGCAGGGGCCGCTCGCCGTCGAGTACCTGCAGGAGCATGTGCCGGGCATCCGCCAGCTCAACTACTTCAGCCACATGCACACGTCGCTCTTCGGCCTGCCGGTGACGATCTCGCGCACCGGCTATACCGGCGAGCGCGGCTACGAGATCTTCTGCCGCGGCCAGGACGCGCCGGGGATCTGGGACCGCATCCTCGAGGAAGGCGCGTCGATGGGGATCATCCCCTGCCGCTTCACCACGCTCGACCTGCTAAGGACGGAAAGCTACCTCCTGTTCTTCCCCTACGACAACTCGGAGATGTATCCGTTCGACAACGAGGGGCCGGGCGACACGCTCTGGGAACTCGGGCTCGACTTCACCGTCTCGCCGGGCAAGACCGGGTTCCGCGGCGCGGAGGAGCATTACCGGCTGAAGGGCAAGGAGCGGTTCAAGATCTACGGGCTGAAGCTCGAAGGCACGACGGTGCCGGAGAACGGTGCGGCGCTGACGATGGACGGCAAGCAGGTCGGCGTGGTCACGCAAGGGATGTATTCCAGCCTCAACAAGCATAACATCGCGATCGCGCGGATGCCGGTCGAATGTGCGGTCGACGGCGTGCGGATGACGGTCAAGTGCGACGCCGGGGAGATTCCCTGTGTCGCCCACTCCATGCCGTTCTACGACCCTGAGAAGAAGCGCCGGACGGCCAAGGGCTGAGGCGGTGGCGCGGCGCGGGGGTCGACCCTGCGCCGCGCATTCCGGCCGCACCGTCAGGGAGGAGCATCCATCAATGATTGAAACCACGATCACACCATCGATCGCGAGCCGCCCGGTCTACAGCCGGCTGGAGCCGCGGCCGGGCAAGGCGCATCTTCTCGTCGCCGATGCCGAGGGCGCCGAGGCGATCCTCGCCCTCGCCGAGGTGGCGCCGTCCGGCTTCTTCGACCACGCCCACGTCATCCATATCCGCAAGGCGACCGCCAGCACTTATACCGAGCGCCTGCGCGGCCTGAAGCCCGCGCAATTCTACTCGGGGCCGACCTACGAGGCCGCCGTGCCGCGGCTGCGCCGCACGCTTCTCGGCGCGCATATGGGCCTGCAGGTTTATCTCGCCGGCACCGAGAGCCTGATGGGCCAGGCGATGCAGGAGGCGGCCCAGGCCGGCATTCCTTACGGCGCGATCCAGGCCGAGCATCGCGGCTCGACCGCGCGGCGCATGCAGTGCGTGCACTGCAAGGGCATTACCGAGGACGTGACCACCGATCCCTTCGTCTGCTCCCATTGCGGCCTGCACCTCTTCGTCCGCGATCACTATTCGCGCCGGCTCGCCGCCTTCCAGGGCGTGCGCGTCGATGCCGAGGATCCCGGCAACATTCCCGAACCGGTGGAGCGTTTCAGATGAGCGCAGGAACAGAAAAAATCGACGTCACCGTGGCCGACGTCACCCCGGTGAACGAGCTTGTCACCCGCTTCCGCTTCGTCCGCAGCGACGGCGGGCCGATGCCGACGTTTTCCGGCGGCGCGCACACCGTTGTCGAGATGCAGGACGGCGGCCGCACCCGGCTCAACCCCTATTCGCTGATGAGCGATCCAGCCGATCGCAGCGGCTTCAGCATCTCGGTCCGGCGCGACGACGCGGGCCGAGGCGGGTCGCTCTACATGCACACCAAGGTCCATCAGGGCATGAAGATGGTGGTGAGCAACCCGGTCAACCTCTTCTCGCTCGATCTCAGGGCGCGCAAGCACCTGATGATCGCGGGCGGCATCGGGATCACGCCGTTCATGGCGCAGATCAAGCAGCTCACCGCGATGAACGGCAATTTCGAACTGCATTACGCCGTGCGCACCGCGGCACTCGCGACCTATGCTGACGAGCTGCATGCCACCCATCCGACGCGGGTGCACATCTACCACGACGACCGCGGCGAGGCGATCAAGCTCGAACGCCTGCTCGACGGTCAGCCGCTCGGCACGCATCTCTATGTCTGCGGGCCGAAGGGAATGATCGCCTGGGTGCGCAAGACCGCCGAGGAGCTTGGCTGGCCACGCGAGGCGGTCCATCACGAGGAATTCCTCGCCCCGGCCTCGGGCAAGCCCTTCGAGGTCAAGCTCGCCCTGTCGAACAAGGTGATCAAGGTTGGCGAGCACCAGAGCCTTCTGGAGGCGATCGAGGAGGCCGGGGTCGATGCGCCCTATCTCTGCCGCGGCGGCGCCTGCGGCCAGTGCGAGACCGACGTGATCGGCTATGACGGCAAGTTCCTGCACAACGACCACTGGCTGACCGACGACCAGAAATCCAGCGGCAAGAAGATCATGCCATGCGTGTCGCGGTTCGAGGGCAAGACCCTCGTGCTCGACCGATAGGAGGCGAGGATGACGATCAACTTCAACGACGAGACCTTCTACGGCGACTTCACCTTCCGCAACTCGCCGAAAGCGGTGCAAAGGTTCCCGTTCCCGTTCCCCGAGGACAGCTACATGTACTCGGTCAACCTCGAGCCGCACAAATCCTACCGGCCGGGCAGCGTTTACGAGCGCACCTTCGACGTCGACGAGCACTATGTCGCCGAGATGAAGGACCGGGCGCGGGTGCTGGCCGACGATCCGCTGCGCTGTCAGTCGCTGCCGCACATGACGCTGGCGGGTTGGGACCTGGTCGAGCTGATCATGACCGCGAAGGCGGAGGAATATCCCGACCTCTTCGAGCTGCACCGGGACGGCGACCGCTGGCGCTGGATCAACCGGCCGCTCGGGATCGACGACACCTTCACCTTCCTCGACGAGACGACGCTGCCCTACGGGCCGATGGAATACATCACCCGCCAGACCCAGGGCGATTTCGCGATCCTCGACCAGCGCGACGACAACCTGTGGATGGACGCCGGCATGGTCACCACCCAGGCCGACTGGTCGCTCGACTTCGACATCGGCATGAACTTCTTCGAATGGCATGCCCCGGTGCCGAAGGCGCATGAGATGGGCGTCTTCGTGCGCGCGCTGAAGTTCCTGCTCAACATCCAGCAGGGCGCGCCGGCTCGGCGGCTGAACTGGACGATGACGATCAACCCGCTCCTCGACACCAGCCCCGAGAACTACCACAAGTGGGGCGCGATGAAGCAGGAGCTGACGGCCGAGAACGTCGGCCGGATGATGCATCTCAGGGTCGAGCTGCAGACGCTGTTCCGCCTGCCGCGCTCGAACGCGCTGGTGTTCCCGATCCGCTGCTACCTGATCAGGCTCGAGGACCTGGTGACGGTGCCGAAATGGGGGCGCCGATTCCACCGGGTGATCCGCGACCTGCCGGTGGAACTGGCGACCTACAAGGGCTTCATCAACAACCGGCCGAAGATCGTCGAATGGCTGTCGAAGTACGACGACGGCGCGCCGACCTCGCCGGGGATCTGGCCGGACTGAGTTCAGTCCGCCTGCGGGTAGGTGATGACCGACAGGTAACGGGCCGGCAGCTTGTTCAAGCCGACCGGCCCGTGCGGCGCGTCGGCGTCGAAGATCAGGCTGTCGCCCGGCTGCAGGAGATAGGTCTCGTCGCCGTGCAGGTACTCGACCTCGCCCTCGAGCATGTGCAGGAACTCGATCCCGTCGTGCTGGAAGGTCGGGAACACATCCGAGGTTTCGGTGAGCGTGATCAGGTAGGGCTCGACGATCACGCCGCTCGCATTGGCGCCGATATGACCAAGGAGGTGGTACTGGTGGCCCGCGCGGGTGCCCGCGCGCTCCATTTCGACCGCCTCGCCGGCCTTCACATGCATCGCCTCGCGGTGTTCCTCGTAGCGGCGGAAGAAGCCGGTGAGCGGCACGCTGAGCGCATTGGACAGCGTCTGCAGCGTCGTCAGCGACGGCGAGGTGACGCCGTTCTCGATCTTCGACAGCATCCCGATCGAGAGCCCGGTGCGCTTCGACAGTTCCGCGACCGTCATCGCCTTCTGGCGCCGGAAACTGCGCACCGCGCGGCCGATCGCCACTTCGAGCACCTTCTCGCGCGGCTCGGAGGTGCGGTGCGGATCCTGCTTCAGGGGCGAGGCGGCGGCGGCAGCCGTCTTCGACTTCGGAGCGTTCACGGTATGACCTCTTCCTTTGGGCTGCGCCGCTGCGCTAGTCTGCCGGAACGGCGCCAACGCAGGAAATCGTGGCCTTATATGGGGTAGAAAGATATTCCTGCAAGTGAAACCACCATACTCCGCGATGAAAAAAAATAGCAAGTACCTCGGCTTCCTGATCTTCCCCGGCTTCCCGATGGCCTGCCTGACCTCGGCGATCGAGCCTTTGCGCGCGGCCAACGAGATCGTCGGGCGCGAGGCGTTCTCCTGGACCGTGGTGGGCGAGAGCGGCGAGCGGGTGGTGTCGAGCGCGCGGGTCGGCTTCGACCCGGATGTGCGGCTCGCCGATCTCGAGGGCGTCGACCAGCTGCATTTCCTCAGCGGCCCGGCCGGACGGTTCGACAACCCGCGCAGCGCGAATGCGGCGGTGCGGAAGCTCGCGCGGCACGGGGTCGCGATCGGCGGTTTCAGCGGCGGGATCTTCCCGCTGGCGCGGAGCGGGCTGATGGACGGCCATACCTGCGCGGTGCACTGGTGCTACGAGGCGGCGTTCAAGGCCGAGTTCCCCGAGATCCGGGCCAGCGCCAACGTCATCACCATCGACCGGGGCAGGGTGACGGCGGCCGGCGCGGCGGCGGTCTTTGACCTGATGCTGGGGCTCATCGACGCCGAGATCGGCGCCGAGACCATGACCGAGGTCGCCTGCTGGTTCCAGCATCCGCTGGTGCGCGGCGAGGACGTGAGCCAGCGGATCCCGACGCACCGGACCGACCGGACCGAGGACATGCTGCCCGAGGCGGTGGCGAAGGCGATCCGGCTTTTCGCCGAGCATGTCGAGCAGCCGATCCAGATCGCCGAGGTAGCCGAGGCGGTGGCGCTCTCGGCGCGCCAGCTCGACCGGACTTTCCAGCGCGCGACCGGGCAGAGCCCGCTGAAATACTACCGTATGCTCCGGATGAAGAAGGCGCGCCAACTCGCGCTCTATTCCAACGACACGATGACGGATATCGCGCTGTCGGTCGGCTACGCGAGCTCGACGCCGATGGTGCGCCACTACATCCAGGCCTTCGGCGTGACACCGCAGGAGGACCGCAAGGCGATCAACTCGATCCGCGTCCAGGGGAACGCGCCGATCCCCTCGGTCTAGGCCACGATCCGGCCGGGAGATTTCGCGGGGAGTCCGGGCGCCTCCCCTCCCCCTCGTGGGGAGGGGATGGGGGTGGGGGGCTTCGCGGTCAGCCGCCCCCCTCCCTCTCCCTCCCCCACGAGGGGGGAGGGAAGCGCCGAGGGGTCATCCGGCCCGTCAGGTCAAGGCCGCCTCAGATCGCGCTTTTCGCCGCCGCGACGAGCGCGTGATGCAGCGAGGCCGCGGCCGACCGCGGGCCGAGCACGCTGAACGCCTCGCCCGCGCGGTGGCAGAGGACGAAGGTGCCGAGATGCTCGATCATCGTGCGGTTGGCGCTGCCCGCCGCCATCCGGCGGGTGTCGAGGATGCAGAGCCGCTCGAACATGTCGGGCGCGCGGGCGCCGTCGATGTCGAAACGCACCCAGGCGTCGGTCTGCTCGGTCACCGAGGCGGTGTCGCCGAGGCCGGCCTTGACGATCCGCGAGATGTCCTCGTGGGTCGCGAAGGGCGCGGTGGCCATCCACTGGCCGGGACCGGTCCAGAAGAGGGCCCAGTCGCCCTTCGCCACCATCTGGCCGGGCACCGGCAGGGCGGTGCCGAAGAGCGCCGCGGCGGCCTTCGCGAGATCGGCGTCGCGGCCCATCCGGCAGGCGACCGAGGCGATCGCGACATCGGGGTTCTCGGTGATCGTGAGGCCCGCGAAGGTGTCGCGGCGCGGGGTGGCGCCGCCGAGCGGCAGCAGGGGGGCGAGGCTGTGATCAGGCACGGAGGCGGTCTCCTTCCGGGTCGATGAAGTGGGCGCTGACCACTTCGACCTCGACCTCTTCGTTGTTCAGCGGGTTGACGGCGCGGAGAGTCTCGCCCTTGCGGGCGCCGCCACTCTTGAGGAAGCCGAGCCCGACCGAATGGCCGAGGTTCGGCGAGAAGGCGACCGAGGTCATGTAGCCCTGGTCGTTCGCGGCATTGGCCTCGGCGCCCGCATTGATGAAATGCGAGCCCGCGACGAGCGGCCGCGACCGGTCCACCGGCCGGAAGCCGACGAGCGCGAGGGCGTCGTCGCGGTTCAGGCCTTCGCGTTCGGAAAGCGTCGAGCCGATCGCGTCCTTCTTCTTCGACACCATCCCGGCCATGCCGAGATTGCGCGCGGTCGTGGTGCCGTTGAGCTCGTTGCCGGCGGCATGGCCCTTTTCGATCCGCATCACGCTGAGCGCCTCGGTGCCGTAGACCACCGCGTCGTACTGCTTGCCGGCCTCGACCATGGCGCGGATCAGCCCGTCGCCATAGCGGGTCGGCACCGCGATCTCGTAGGCAAGCTCGCCCGAGAACGAGATCCGGAAGAGCCGGGCGCGCAGGCCTCCGCAGACGGTGATCTCGCCGCAACCCATGTAGGGGAAGGCCTCGTTCGAGATGTCATGCCCGGGATCGACGATCTTCTGCAGGAGCTTGCGGGCGTTCGGGCCGGCGACCGAGAACTGCGCCCAGGCCTCGGTCGTGGAGATGATCTGCACGTCGAGGTCGGGCCAGAGGCACTGGCGGCAGAACTCCATGTGGCGGTAGACGCCGACGGCGTTCGCGGTCGTGGTCGTGGTGACGAAATGGTCCTCGGCGAGCCGCGCGGTGGTGCCGTCGTCCATCGCCATCCCGTCCTCGCGCAGCATCAGCCCGTAGCGGACCTTGCCGACGGCGAGCTTGGCGAAGGGGTTGGCGTAGACGCGGTTGAGGAACTCGGCCGCGTCGGTGCCCTGCACGTCGATCTTGCCGAGCGTGGTCACGTCGCAGATCCCGACCGAGTTCCGGGTGGCCAGCACCTCGCGGTCGACCGACTGGCGCCAGTGGGTCTCGCCCTGGCGCGGGAACCACTGGGCGCGCTTCCACATGCCGACCTCGACGAAGACCGCGCCCTGTTCGGCGGCCCAATTATGCGAGGGGGTCTGGCGGACCGGGCGGAAGTCCTTGCCCGCCGAGCGGCCGGCGAAGGTGGCGATCGGCACCGGCGTGTAGGGCGGGCGGAAGATCGTCGTGCCGGTCGCCGGGATCGACTTCGAGGTCAGTTCGGCCATGACCGCGAGGCCGGCCATGTTCGAGGTCTTGCCCTGGTCGGTCGCCATGCCGAGCGTGGTGTAGCGCTTGAGGTGCTCGACCGAGCGGTAGCCCTCCTGGTGGGCGAGCTTGACGTCCTTCACGGTCACGTCGTTCTGCTGGTCGATCCAGGCGCGGCCCTTGCCGTGTTTGACGTACCAGAAGGGCGTCACGTTCACCGGCGCGTCCTCGGCCTCGGGCAGCTCCGCCGCACGGGCGGTGATGCCGAGCGCATCGAGGGCCGCGACCGCGCCCGCGGCACCGGACGCGAGCGCGCCGGAGGTCGTGAGGTCGCCCGTCGCCGCGCCGGCGACGCTCATGCTCGGCGGCAGGTCGGCGCCCGGCACGAAGGCAGCGATCTTCGCGTCCCAGACCGGGCGGCCGCGCTGGTGGCAGGTCAGGTGGACGTTGGGGTTCCAGCCGCCCGAGACGCCGAGCGCGGTGCAGGCGATCTGGCGGGTCTCGCCGGTGCCGAGCCGCACGGTGATCCCGGTCAGGCCGAGCCGGCCGGCGCTGTCGATGACCGTGGCGCCCTTGAGATGGGTGGTCCCCGCCAGCGTCTTGCCCTCGGGCCGCGTGTCGATCACCGCGGCGACGCTCACGCCCTTGTCCATCAGGTCGGTCGCGGTTCTGAGGCCGTCGTCGTTGTTGGTGAAGATCGCGACCGTCTTGCCCGGCGTCGCTGCCCAGCGGTTGGCGTAGGCGCGGATCGCGCCGGCGAGCAGGATGCCGGGGCGGTCGTTGTTCTCGAACGGGATCGGCCGTTCGATCGCGCCGGCGCAGAGGAGCGTGCGCTTGGCGTAGATCCGCCAGAGGATCTGACGCGGCTTGCCGGCGGCAGGCACGGCGAGGTGGTCGGAGACCCGCTCCACCGCGCCGGTGATGCCGTGGTCGAAGGCGCCGATGACGGTGGTGCGCGGCATCAGCCGCACGTTCGGCATCGCCGCAAGCTCGGTGATCGCGGCGGCGGCCCAGTCGGCGCCCGACCCGGAGCCGAGCCGGTAGGTCTCGGCGATCAGGCGGCCACCGAAGAGGAAGTCCTCCTCGGCCAGGATAACCTGAGCGCCGGCCCGTCCGGCGGTCAGCGCGGCGGCGAGGCCGGCGGGGCCGGAGCCGACAATCAGGAGGTCGGCGTGCAGGAAGCCCTTGTCGTAGAGGTCGGGGTCGGTCTCCATCGACAGGCTGCCGAGACCGGCGGCGCGGCGGATGATCGGCTCGTAGAGCTTTTCCCAGAACGCCTTCGGCCACATGAAGGTCTTGTAGTAGAAGCCCGCCGTCAGGAAGGTCGACAGCCGGTCGTTGATCGCCAGCGCGTCAAAGCTGAGAGACGGCCAGCGGTTCTGGCTCATGGCCTCGAGCCCGTCGAAGAGTTCGGCCACGGTGGCGCGGGTGTTCGGCTCCTGCCGGGCGCCCGAGCGCAGCTCGATGAGCGCGTTCGGCTCCTCGGAACCCGAGGTCAGGGGGCCGCGCGGGCGGTGGTACTTGAACGAACGGCCCATCAGCCGCACGCCGTTGGCGAGAAGCGCGGAGGCGAGCGTGTCGCCCGGGTGGCCCTGGAAGGTCTTGCCGTCGAAGCGGAAGTTCAGCGTCTTCGCGTGGTCGATCTGGCCGCCGGAAAGGCGGTTGGCCTGGCCGGAGCGGGGCGCGCCGGTGGCCTCTGTGCCGCCGAGTGGCTGGCCGTTGATACGGTTCATCTGGTTCATTTACTGCGTCCCTTCGACCGGGCCACGTCGCGGGCCAGTTCGACCTTGGAAATCTCGTGGGTGACGGTGTTGCGGGTGACGACGAGCCAGCTGCGGTCGCCCTGTTCGTGGTACCAGAGCTCGCGGTGCTCGCCGGCCGGGTTGTCACGGAGGTAGAGGTAGTCGTGGAACGTCTCGACGGCGTTCGCGGCCTGCCAGTCGGGGCGCTCGATCAGGTTCGCGTCGCCGAGATAGATGAACTCCTGGCTGTCGCGCGGGCCGAGCAGGGGGTGGTTGATGATCATGTCGGGACCTGTCAGTGCAAGTTCGGCTGGGCGCCCATGCCCTTTTCGTCGATCATCAGCCCCTTGAGGAACCGGTCGAAGCGATAGGCCTTGGCGGTGGAATGCGGCGTGTCGGTGGCCAAGAGATGCGCGAAGGCCCAGCCCGAGGCGGGCGTCGCCTTGAAGCCGCCGTAACACCAGCCGCCGTTGAAGTAGAGCCCTTCGACATGGGTCTTGTCGATGATCGGCGAGCCGTCCATCGACATGTCCATGATGCCGCCCCACATCCGCAGAAGCCGGGCCCGGCCGATCATCGGCATCAGGCTCATGCCGCCCTCGCAGACATCCTCGACCACCGGCAGGTTGCCGCGCTGGGCATAGGAGTTGTAGCCGTCGATGTCGCCGCCGAAGACGAGCCCGCCCTTGTCGGACTGGCTGACGTAGAAATGCCCCGCGCCGTAGGTGATGACGCCGGGCAGGACCGGCTTCAGCCCCTCCGAGACGAAGGCCTGCAGGACGTGGCTCTCGATCGGCAGCCGCATCCCGGCCATGCCCATGACCTTCGAGGAGGAGCCCGCGACCGCGACCCCGACCTTGCCCGCGCCGATGAAGCCGCGGGTCGTCTCGACGCCCTTCACGCGGCCGTTCTCGATGCGAAAGCCCGTGACCTCGCAGTTCTGGATGATGTCGACGCCGCGCGCGTCGGCGCCGCGTGCATAGCCCCAGGCCACCGCATCGTGGCGCACGGTGCCGCCGCGGCGCTGCAGAAGCCCGCCCTTGATCGGGAAGCGGGCGCTCTCGAAGTTGAGGAACGGCGCCATCCGGCGCACGCCCTCGGTGTCGAGAAGCTCGGCATCGACGCCATTGAGCCGCATCGCGTTGCCGCGCCGGCGCATCGCGTCGCGCTGCGCGTCGGTGTGGCAGAGGTTGAGCACGCCGCGCTGGCTGACCATCGCGTTGAAGTTGAAGTCCTGCTCCAGGTTCTCCCAGAGCTTCATCGAGAACTCGTAGAAGGGCTCGTTGCCGTCGAGGAGGTAGTTCGAGCGGATGATCGTGGTGTTGCGCCCGACGTTGCCGCCGCCGATCCAGCCCTTTTCCAGCACCGCGACCCGGTGTTGGCCGAACTGCCTGGCGAGGTAATAGGCGGTGGCGAGCCCGTGTCCGCCGCCGCCGATGACGATGATGTCATAGTGCGGTTGCGGCGCGGGATCGCGCCAGGCGGGCTGCCAGCCCTTGTGGCCGGTCAGGGCCTCCTTGATGACTTTGAAGCCGGAATAGCGCATGGCGATCCTCGTTGACGTTTCCGGCACTCTTGCCGATTTCGGCCGCGCACGCCCCGCGCAATTCGGACGGCGACCCTTCCATTTCGGACATCGGGGGTGCGATGGTGTCGGGGCATGGCGGGGAGGGGCGTCGCGGCTCCTTGACGCCACCGGGGCGGTCGACTAAGTAGCAAAGCTCTGAGCGGGCGTTGTGTAGTGGTAAGACCTTAGCCTTCCAAGCTAAAGACGCGGGTTCGATTCCCGCCGCCCGCTCCAGTCATTTCCAGACAATTCCAATCTTGCGCTTCGCCGCCTCCCGGCGCGCTTCGCGCGTAACAAGCCGGGCGGTTTCCCGCCCGGCCCTGGTGTCACGGATCTCTTTTCGCCGTCAGGCGAACTTGCGGATCTCGCCCGAGCGCAGGCGGCCGAGGTAGCTTTCAACCTCGCGCTTGACGATCGGCATCAGGACGTAGAGCCCGATGATGTTGACGACCGCCATCGCGAAGATCGCGGCATCGGAGAAGTCGATGACCGGGCCGAGACTCGCCGCCGCGCCGACGATCACGAAGAAGCAGAAGAGCAGCTTGAAGATCAGCTCCTGCGTCTTGCCCTCGCCGAAGAGGTAGGTCCAGGCCTTGAGCCCGTAGTAGGACCACGAGATCATCGTCGAGAAGGCGAAGAGCACCACCGCGATCACCAGGAGATACGGGAACCACGAGAAGGCCGAGGCGAAGGCGGCCGAGGTGAGGCCGACGCCGGAATTGCCGTCGATGGTCGCGATGCGGCCGGTGGCCTCGTCCATCACATAGCGCCCGGTTTCGGGATCGACGATGAGCTGCTGGGTGAAGATGATCACCAGCGCGGTCATGGTGCAGATCACGACGGTGTCGATGAAAGGTTCCAGAAGCGAGACGAAGCCCTCGGTGATCGGCTCTTTCGTGCGCACGGCCGAGTGGGCGATGGCAGCGGAACCGACGCCTGCCTCGTTCGAGAAGGCCGCTCGCTTGAAGCCCTGGATCAGCGCGCCGACCGCGCCGCCGGCGATGCCCATGTCGGTGAAGGCTCCCGCGAAGATCTGGCCGAAGGCCCAGCCGATGTTGCCGATGTTCATCAGGATGATGATGAGCGCGGTGCCGCAGTAGAGGATCGCCATGAAGGGCACGACCTTCTCGGTCACCTGGGCGATCGACTTGATGCCACCGACGATGACGATGAAGACGATGATCGCGAAGACGACGCCGGTGATCCAGCCCGGATACTCGCCGAGCACGCCCGAAAGCTGCTGGTGCGCCTGGTTGGCCTGGAACATGTTGCCGCCGCCGAACGAGCCGAGGATGCAGAACACCGCGAAGAGCGCCGCAAGGACCTTGCCCCCCGGCTTGCCGCGTTCGGCAAAGCCCTTGGTGATGTAGTACATCGGACCGCCCGAGACGGTGCCGTCCTCGTATTCGTTGCGGTACTTCACGCCGAGCGTGCATTCGGTGAACTTCGAGGCCATGCCGAGGAGGCCCGCGAGGATCATCCAGAACGTCGCCCCGGGGCCGCCGATGCCGACCGCGACCGCCACGCCGGCGATGTTGCCTAGACCGACCGTGCCCGAGAGTGCGGTGGCGAGCGCCTGGAAGTGGCTGACCTCGCCCGCGTCATTGGGGTCGGAGAAGTCGCCCTTCACGAGCTGGATCGAGTGCCTGATCACCCGGAACTGGATGAAGCCGAAATAGAGGGTGAAGACCGAGGCGGCGACCACCAGCCAGGCCACGATCCACGGGAAGGAGGTTCCCGGGAAGGGGGCGAAGATGAAATTGACGAACCAGCCCGTGGCGCTCGCGAAGGTCGCGTTGATGGTTTCGTCGAGCGTCTGGGCGCCTGCGGTGCCCGCCAGAAGCGACAGCCCTGCCGCGGAGGCCGCGATGCGCGTTTCCCTGATGTGTTTCATGTCACGTTCCCTGTGCTGTTCCGGTCAAGGCACGATGGTGCAGGGCACCGGCGCGATCTGCGCGAGTGTGCCCGCGACAGAGCCGAAGAGCCGCTCTACAACCGTGGAATGGCCGGTCCGGCCGATGAAGATCTGTAATGCGCCATGCTCTTTCGCGATCTCGCAGAGCGTTTCGGCGACATGGCCATAGCGGATCTCGGTCGAGATTTTCACGCCTCTGCCGGACAGATCCGCCGCCAGCGGGCCGGTCACGGCGCTTTCGGCGCGCTTCAGCTCCTGGGTGCGGCGCTTGTGCCGCTCGGCGATCTCCTCCGGCGTGAGGAAGGAATAGGGTGACCATTCAAGCACATGTGCGACGAGCAATTCGGCGCCTGCCGCTTCTGCCCGGGCGACGGCATAGTCCACCGCCCGTCGGCCGGCGGTGCTTCCGTCGTAACCGGCAACATATATGTTTGCCATTTCTCTCTCCCTTGTTATGCCCCGAGGCTTCGGGTGGTTCAGTGTCGCCCGATCCGAGCCGCAATCCGTCCCTCATTTTCAGGATGACGCAATTTTCTTCGAAATATCTGCGGAATATCCTGGTTGCAGTCGAAGAATATTGCACATTGTCAAGATATTCGCTCGTTCATTGCGTCGCGGCGTCTCGGGCCCCTGCGACTTTCGCGCCGCTTGCCCCGCGCGCGCCCTCGGCCTAAACCCTCGGGCAGGAACGGAGGCGCAATGGCACGACATCAATCCACCGCGGTCGAGGATCGCGCCGCGTCGAAGCGCGTCGGCGCGCTCGGCGGGCTCTGGCCCTTCATTGCCCCGTATCGGGGGCTCGTCGTGCTCGCCGGTCTCGCGCTCACGCTGACGGCCTCGGTCTCGCTTCTCCTGCCGCAGGCGGTGCGCCGGGTGATCGACGAGTTCGGCAACGGCGCGGAGCTGCTCGACGGCTATTTCGGCGCCGCGATCGGCATCGCGGCGCTGCTCGCGCTCGGCACCGGGGCGCGCTACTACCTCGTGACAAGGCTCGGCGAAAGGGTCGTGGCCGACATCCGCCGCGCGGTCTTCGACCGGGTGATCGGGATGAGCCCCGCCTTCTACGAACGCACCCTGACCGGCGAGATCATCAGCCGGATCACCACCGACACGACCCTGATCCTGTCGGTGATCGGCTCCTCGGTCTCGGTGGCGCTGAGGAACCTCCTGATCCTCGTCGGCGGGCTCGTGCTGATGATGCTGACCTCGGCCAAGCTCACCGGCCTCGTCTTCCTGATCGTGCCGGCGGTCATCGTGCCGATCATCACCCAGGGACGGCGGCTGCGCCGCCTCAGCCGCGAGAACCAGGACTGGATCGCGGCCTCGTCCGGCGCGGCGTCCGAGGCGCTGGGCGCGGTGCAGACGGTGCAGGCCTTCACCCACGAGGACCATTCGCGCAGGGACTTCGGCCGGGTGACGGAGAAGGCATTCGATTCCGCCAGGGCCCGGATCCGCACCCGCGCGGTGATGACGATCATCGTCATCTTCCTCGTCTTCGCCGGGGTCGTCGGCGTCCTCTGGATCGGCGCGCGCGACGTGCGTACGGGCGCGATGACGCCGGGCGCGCTGGTGCAGTTCGTGATCTACGCGGTGATGGCGGCGGGCTCGGTCGCGGCTTTGTCCGAGATCTGGGGCGAACTGCAGCGCGCGGCCGGTGCAACCGAGCGGCTGGTGGAGCTTCTGGGCGCCGGTGACAGCGTGACCGACCCCGACGCGCCGCAGGCACTACCGCGCCCGGTCCGGGGCGAGATCGGCTTCGAGGGCGTCACCTTCCACTACCCGACTCGGCCCGAGCAGTCGGCGCTCGAGGCGGTCGATCTGCATGTGAAGCCCGGCGAGACGGTGGCGCTGGTGGGGCCGTCCGGGGCGGGCAAGACGACCGTCATCCAGCTTCTCCTGCGCTTCTACGACCCCGACCGGGGCCGCGTCACGCTCGACGGCGTGCCGCTCGACGCAATGGCGCGGGCCGATTTCCGCCGGGCGATCGCGCTGGTGCCGCAGGACCCGGTGATCTTCGCCGCCTCGGCGCGCGAGAACATCCGCTACGGCCGCCCCGAGGCGAGCGATGCCGAGGTCGAGGCCGCGGCCCGCGCCGCCGCCGCGCATGACTTCATCGCGGCGCTCCCCGACGGCTACGGCACCTGGCTCGGCGAGCGCGGCGTGATGCTCTCGGGCGGGCAGAAGCAGCGCATCGCCATCGCCCGAGCGATCCTGCGCGATGCCGCGGTGCTGCTTCTCGACGAGGCCACCTCGGCGCTGGACGCGGAAAGCGAGCGCGCGGTGCAGAAGGCGGTCGAGGTCGTGTCGAAGGATCGCACGACGATCATCGTCGCGCACCGGCTTGCGACCGTGAAGAAGGCGGACCGGATCATCGTCTTCGATCACGGCCGCATCGTCGCGACGGGCACCCATGACCGGCTCGTGGCCGAGGGCGGGCTTTACGCGCGCCTCGCGCGGCTGCAGTTCACCGAGGGGCTGGCGGCGGAATAGACGCGCCGGTTGTCGCGCAGCTCCAGTGGCCGCGGTCGGCATCTGTCGATTTTACGCCGCGTCGCGATTGCCGCGCCGGTCTTGCCCCACGCGCGCTTTGCCCGCATCTTCGGATCAAAGCGGACCCGCCAAGCGGGCTGAGGGGAGAGACCAGATGGGCAAGTTTTCGGGTGTGGCCGACCGGGACGCGGTCGAGCGCGAGATGCCGTATGAGGAGCGCGACCTGCCGGTCACGCTCTACCAGTTCCTGACGAGAACCCGTGACGCGCATGGCGCGCGCAGTGCGATCAGCTTCCAGATCTTCTCGGACCCGCAGGCGAAGGCGGAGACCTGGACCTGGAACCAGCTCCACGGCCGCGTCACCCAGGCAGCGAACCTCTTCCGCAGCCTCGGCGTGGGCGAGAAGGACGTCGTCGCCTATCTCCTGCCGAATTGCCTGGAGACCGGGGCGACGCTTCTTGGCGGCGCGGTCGCGGGCATCGTCAATCCGATCAACCCGCTTCTCGAGCCCGAGCAGATCGCCGCGATTCTGCGCGAGACCAAGGCCAAGGTGCTGGTGACGCTGAAGGCCTTCCCCAAGACCGACGTTCCGCAGAAGGCCGCCGCCGCGCTGAAGCTCGCGCCGGGTGTGCAGACCGTCCTCGAGGTCGATCTCAACCGCTACCTGACGCCGCCGAAGTCCTGGATCGTGCCCCTCGTCCGGCCCAAGAACCCGGTCGCGCACAAGGCCGTGGTCAAGGATTTCAACGCCGAATGCGCGAGGATGCCCGCCGACCGGCTCACTTTCGAGGATGCGAAGGCTGACCGGGTCGCGGCCTTCTTCCATACCGGCGGCACCACGGGCATGCCCAAGGTGGCGCAGCACCTCTACTCGGGCATGATCTACAACGGCTGGCTCGGCGGCACGCTTCTCTTCGACGAGACCGACGTGCTGATCTGCCCGCTGCCGCTTTTCCACGTTTTCGCGGCCTATCCGGTCTTCATGTCGGTGATCGCGGCGGGAGCGCATGTGGTGATGCCGACGCCCGCCGGCTATCGTGGCGACGGCGTCTTCGACAACTTCTGGAAGCTCATCGAACGCTGGCAGGTCACCTTCCTGATCTCCGTCCCGACCGCCATCGCCGCCTTGATGCAGCGCCCCGTGAATGCCGATGTCTCGACGCTCAAGATCGCGATTTCGGGCTCGGCGGCCCTGCCGCTGGAGCTCTACAACCGTTTCGAGAAGGCGACAGGCGTGCAGATCGCCGAAGGCTACGGGCTGACGGAGGCGACCTGTCTCGTCTCCTGCAACCCGGTCGATGGCACGAAGAAGGTGGGCTCGGTCGGTCTGCCCTTGCCCTATACCCATGTGCGGATCCTGCACACCGATGCCGAGGGCGGCGTCACCAAGGAATGCGGCACCGACGAGGTCGGCGAGATCTGCATTTCCAATCCCGGCGTCTTCGAGGGCTCGACCTATACCGAGGTCGACAAGAACCGCGCGCTCTTCGCCGAGGGGCGTTATCTCAGGACCGGCGATCTCGGCCGGATCGACGCGGACGGCTATCTCTGGATCACCGGCAGGGCGAAGGACCTGATCATCCGCGGCGGCCACAACATCGACCCCGCTGAGATCGAGGAGGCGCTGATGGGCCATCCGGCCGTGGCCTTCGCCGGCGCGATCGGCCAGCCCGACGCCTTTGCGGGCGAATTGCCCTGCGCCTATGTCGAGCTGGTCGCGGGCGCGGCGGTCACCGTCGAGGAACTGCTTGACCACGCGAAAGCCCATATCCGCGAGCGCGCGGCGGTGCCGAAGCATATCGAGATCCTCGACGAGCTGCCGAAGACCGCGGTGGGCAAGATCTTCAAGCCCGACCTGAGGAAGCGCGCGATCGAGCGGGTCTATGACGCGGCGCTCGCGGAGGCGGGATTCGCCGTGCACGTGAAGGAGGTTGTCGAGGACAAGAAACTCGGCCTCGTGGCGCGGCTCGAAAAGACCGGAGAGGTCGACACCCAGGCGCTGAAGCAGAAACTCGGCGAGTTCACCCGGCCCTGGGACTGGGCGTAGCGGCGGCGCACCGATGCGCCGCCCTGCAATGGCGTGTGTCCTGCCGGTGAGCGGGCCGCGGGCCGGGCGGGGCAGGATGGCAGCGAATTCCGCGACGTCCGGGCGCTTCCTCCGCCGGCTGGGCGGAAACCCGCTTGGCCACACAAATGCCTTTTTTATGAGTGAATAGATAACGCGGGGGAAGGGGTTGCCTGAAGGAATCGGGCGACGAATTGAGAGCGGTTATTATGAGCTGCCACGCCAAGTTGTCCGCGTTCGCGGCCCGCTTCGTCAAGCGCGACGACGGGGCCGCTACGGTCGAAGCCGTGATCTGGCTTCCGTTCTTCTTCATCCTGTTTGGATTTCTCGCCGATGTCTCAATGGTCTTTCACGGCCAGTCGAAGCTCTTGGTGATCGTTCAGGCCGCCAATCGCAACATGTCGATCGGCAGGCTCAAGGACGTGAGCGCGACACAGAACTTCGTGCTTGCCGAGACCGCCAAATTTACCCCGAACGCAAAGGTGTTGACCACCGATGTCGCGGGCCTGATCACGACGACGGTCAGCGTGCCGATGGCGGATCTCGACCTTTTCGGCGTCGCCGACATCTTCGGTGGCGGATGGATGAACGTCACCGCAGAGCATCTGAAGGAGATCTGAGGCATGACCCGCCGTCGGTTTGAAGTCTCCCGCTTCGTGTCCTCGGAAGAGGGCGGAATCACCGTCCTTAGCCTCTACATGTTCCTGGCCATGCTGGTCGTCGGCGGGCTGGCCGTGGACTACGGCAGCGGCGTGGCCTCCAAGACCGAGCTCCAGGTCGCCGCCGATGCGGCGGCCCATGCCGCGCTCTACACGCGCGAACTCAATACTGCGGACGTTGCAAAGGCGAAGGCGATCCAAATCGCCGCCGCCGCCTTGCCGCCCGGCAAGTACGGTACCGTCCTCAAGCCCGAGGACATCGTTTTCGGCACCTGGGACGGTGCCGCGTTCACCCCCGATGCCGGGTCTGACCGTGCGGTCGCGGTTACCACACGGCGCTCCGTTGCGGACGGCAACGGTGTCATGACCTACATGCTGGGGCTCGTGGGATACGACGCCTGGGACGTCGTCTCCACCTCGGTGTTCGAGACCTACTATTCGGACTGCGAGGATGAAGGGATCGTGTCGCGGCTGCGGTTGGAGATGCAGTCGAACGGCTGGTTCTCCAACGGGATCTGCCTGCATTCGCAGGACTATGTGAAGGTCAGCTCCAACAACCTCTACGATCCCGGCGTCATCGTCTCGATGCCGGACAAGCGCAACCTCGAACTGCCGAGTTCGGGATTCACCTCGAATGTGGGCTTGAAGGAGGCATTGCGCGACAGTTCCTACCAGATCCGGGTCCTCAACCGCATCGACACGATCATCAAGAGCGTGAACGCGCCGAACGATCCGGTGGTCGGGATCATGACGCCTTCGACCCCGCCCAGCGAGTATTACCGGAGCTACATCACGAGCCCGACGCAGATCACGATCAAGGCCAACGGTCCGACCGGGCTCGACCCGACCAAGTTCAAAACCGGGCGCATCCATTACATGGACTGCAAGAACGACAACACCCACAAGCAGATCGGATCGGGATTCAACCTCGTGAAGATGGTGATCATCACCGATTGCCGGCTGCAAATCGCCTCTGGCGCGGTCATTCAGGACGCGGTGATCATCACTACCAATCCCGATGCGAAATCGATCTACGCCTCGTCGGACATTGTCATCGGCAAGAACGATCATTGCGTGGTGGGAGGCGATGTGCAAATCGTCACCAAGGGCGGGGTCGAGTTTGCCGCTAAGACCAGTATCTACGGCAGCCAGATCCTCGCTGCGGGCGACGTGTCTTTGACCGCCAACGCGGACGGGTTCGAAGGCGTGTCGATCGTCGCGGGCGGGAAGGCCGACGTGACGTCGAACGGCAAGTTCGGGTTCTGCGACGGCCAGGGCATGGGGAACAGCTACGCGGCCCGCTATTTCCGGCTTGTCCACTGACCGAGCAAGGACGCGGGGACACCGCTCCCCATAGCTTGCCGGCCGGTACCGAAAGGTGCCGGCCGAAATGTTTTTCCACCGAAAGTGGAGTTGCGACATGACCTTGTCGTGAAACGGCGCGGAAATCCACCGCAGGCATTGAATTCTCTGCCGCATGCCGGTTCAGTGGAACCGGACAGGGAGGGATGTCATGCGCTATTCCGGGCTCAGGGTCTTCACCGAGGGGCTGTTCGGCAACAAGGGCTGGAAACCGGCCTGGCGCGACCCAGAACCGAAGCGCGAATACGACACCATCATCATCGGCGGCGGCGGGCACGGGCTCTCGACCGCGTATTACCTCGCCAAGAACCACGGGCTGACCAATATCGCGGTGCTGGAGAAGGGCTATCTCGGCGGCGGCAATGTGGGCCGCAACACCACGATCGTGCGCGCGAACTACTTCCTGCCCGGCAACCAGGAGTTCTACTCACACTCGCTGAAGCTCTGGGAGGGGCTGGAGGCCGAGCTCAACTACAACGTCATGCATTCGCAGCGCGGGCTCATCAACCTCTTCCACTCCGACGGCCAGCGCGACGCCTTCGCGCGGCGTGGCAATGCGATGATCAACCAGGGCGACGATGCCGAGCTTCTCGACCGCGAGGGGGTGCGGAGGCATCTGCCGTATCTCGACTTCGAGCAGACCCGGTTCCCGATCTACGGCGGGCTTTTGCATCGCCGGGGCGGCACCGCGCGGCATGACGCGGTGGCCTGGGGCTATGCGCGGGGCGCGGACCAGCGCGGGGTGGACCTGATCCAGAACTGCGAGGTCACCGGCATCGACATCAAGGACGGGCGCGTCACCGGCGTCCAGACCACGCGGGGCGCGATCAAGGCGAAGAAGGTCGGCATCATCGTCGCCGGCCGCTCGGGCCAGGTCGCGGCGATGGCGGGGATGCGGCTGCCGATCGAGAGCCACATCCTGCAGGCCTTCGTGACCGAGGGGCTGAAGCCGGTGATCGACCATGTCGTCTCGTTCGGGATGGGGCATTTCTACATCTCGCAGAGCGACAAGGGCGGGCTCGTCTTCGGCGGCGACCTCGATTTCTACGCCTCCTATGCCGCGCGCGGCAACCTGCCGATGGTCGAGCATGTGATGGAGGCGGGTATGACGCTGATGCCGATGATCGGCAAGGCGAAGGTGTTGCGGTCGTGGGGCGGGATCATGGACATGACCCCGGACGGCTCGCCGATCATCGACAAGACCGATGTCGGCGGGCTCTATATCGACTGCGGCTGGAACTACGGCGGCTTCAAGGCGGTGCCGGCCTCGGGATGGTGCATGGCCCATCTGATGGCCACCGGGGAAAGCCACGAGGTTGCCCGCCGCTACCGGCTCGACCGTTTCGCGACCGGCCGCCTCCTCGACGAGGAAGGCACCGGCAGCCAGCACAACCTGCATTGAGGTACGACCCATGCGCATAACATGCCCCCTCTGCGGCGAGCGCGACCGGCGCGAGTTCTACTACTACGGCGATGCCGTCTATGCCGACCGACCGGCCGCGGATGCCGCGCCGGAGGCCTGGGACGATTACCTGCACCTGCGCGACAACCCGGCGGGGGAGACGCGCGACCTCTGGTATCACGAGATGGGCTGCGCGGCCTGGATCGAGGTCACGCGCAACACCGTGACCCACGAGATCCTCGCGACCCGGCTGGTTGCCGGGCGAGAGGGCAAGAAGGCGGCCGCGAAGGGCAGGGGGAAGAAGGCATGAGGATCGAGGGCAGAGGCCTCGTCGACAGGTCGGCTCCGGTCGGCTTCCGCTTCGATGGCAAGGACTATACCGGCTTTCAGGGCGACACGCTGGCCTCGGCGCTTCTGGCCTCGGGCGTCCGGGTCTTCGGCCGGTCGTTCAAGTACCACCGGCCGCGCGGGGTGATGACCGCGGGTTCGGAGGAGCCGAACGCGCTCGTCACCGTGGGGCGCGGCGCGGGTCAGGTGCCGAACGTGCGCGCCACGCTGCAGGAGATCCACGCCGGGCTCGAGGCGCGGGGGCAGAACTGCTGGCCCTCGCTCGGCTTCGACGTGATGGAGGTGAACGACCTCTTCTCGAACTATCTGAGCGCCGGTTTCTACTACAAGACGTTCATGTGGCCGCGGAAGTTCTGGGAGGCGGTCTACGAGCCGGCGATCCGCCGCGCGGCCGGGCTCGGTGCGCTGTCGCGCCAGTCGAACGACGAGCATTACGAGAAGGCCTTTGCCTTCTGCGATCTCCTCGTGATCGGCTCCGGTCCCGCCGGCCTCATGGCCGCGCGCGAGGCGGCGCGGGGCGGCGCCGAGGTGATCCTCGCCGAGGAGGATCACCGGATGGGCGGGCGGCTTCTCGCCGAGACGCACGAGGTCGGCGGCCAGTCCGGCGCCGGCTGGGCGGCCGCGACCGTGGCCGAGCTCGCGTCGATGCCGAACGTGCGGCTGATGCCGCGGACAAGCGTGATCGGCGTCTATGACAACGGCACCTACGGCGCGCTCGAACGGGTGGGCCTGCATGTCGCGACCCCCGCGGCGGCGCTGCCGCGCGAGTGCTTCTGGCGCATCGTCGCGAAGCGGGCGGTGCTCGCCTCGGGCGCGCATGAGCGCCAGATCGCGTTCTCCAACAATGACCGGCCGGGCGTGATGACGGCGGGCGCGGTGCGGGCCTATCTCAACCGTTGGGGCGTGGCGGCGGGCCAGAATGTCACGATCCTGACCAACAACGACGATGGCTACCGCACCGCGCGCGACCTGATCGCGGCGGGGCTGCACGTCGCGGGCGTGATCGACGCCCGTGACGACGCACCTGCGGCGGGCGACCTGCCGGTCCGGACCGGCGTGCGGGTCATCGACACCGGCGGGCGGATGTCGCTGCGCGAGGTGGTGGTGGCCGACCGGGACGGAAAGGTCTCGCGCATCGTCACCGATTGCCTCGCGGTCTCGGGCGGCTGGAACCCGGCGCTGCATCTCACCTGCCACATGAACGGCCGCCCGACCTGGCGTGAGGACATCGCGGCCTTCGTGCCGAAGCCGGGGATGGTCCCGGGCCTGACGGCGGCGGGGGCGGCGAACGGCACGTTCTCGACGCGGGCCTGCCTTGCCGAGGGAGCGGCGGCGGCGGCCGAAGCGCTCGAGTCGCTGGGGCGGGGCGCGGCGCCGGCCGACCTGCCCGAGGCCGAGGACGGCGCGGTGCGGATTCGCGCCTATTGGGAGGTGCCGGGCGGCAAGCACCGTGCCTGGCTCGACTTCGCCAACGACGTGACGACCAAGGACGTGCGGCTCGCCGCACAGGAGAACTTCGCCTCGGTGGAGCACATGAAGCGCTACACCACGCAAGGCATGGCGCCGGACCAGGGCAAGAACTCCAACGTCGCCGCGCTGGCCGTCCTTGCCGACGCGACCGGCCGGGGCATTCCAGAGACCGGGACCACGACCTTCCGGCCGCCCTATGTGCCGGTCTCTATCGCCGCGATGGGCGCGGGCGGGCAGGGCAAGGGTTTCGCGCCGCAGCGTTTCACCACCTCGCACAAGGCGGCGAGCGAACGCGGCGCGCCGATGATCGAGGCCGGGCTCTGGTACCGCCCCTCCTACTTTCCGCGGCCGGGCGAGGCGACCTGGCGCGACGCCTGCGACCGCGAGGTCCTGATGGTGCGCGACCGGGTCGGGATCTGCGACGTCTCGACCCTGGGCAAGATCGATATCCAGGGGCCGGACGCGGGCCGGTTCCTCGACCTCGTCTATACCAACACCTTCTCGACGCTGAAGCCGGGCCGGGTGCGCTACGGGCTGATGCTGCGCGAGGACGGGCTGGTGCTCGATGACGGCACCACCGCCTGCTGGGGTGAGAACCATTACCTGATGACGACGACGACCGCGGCGGCGGGGCTGGTGATGCGGCATCTCGAATTCGTCCACCAGGCGCATTGCCCGGACTGGGACCTGCGGATGATCTCGGTGACCGAGGCCTGGGCGCAGTTCGCCGTCGCCGGGCCGCTCGCACGCGAGCTTTTGAACTCGGTGCTCGAAACGCCGATCGACGGCGAGGATTTCCCGTTCCTCTCCTGCGGCACCGTGCGGATCATGGGGATCGGGGCGCGGCTCTTCCGGATCTCGTTCTCGGGCGAGCTCGGGTACGAGATCGCGGTGCCGGCGCGCTACGGCGAGGCGCTTTACCGCGACCTCGTGGCGCGGGCGGAGAACCTCGGAGGTGGGGCGTACGGCATGGAGGCCTTGAACGTGCTCCGGATCGAGAAGGGCTTCATCACCCACGCCGAGATCCACGGCCGCACCACCGCCTTCGATATCGGGCTGCAGGGCATGGTCTCGGCGAAGAAGGACTGCGTCGGCAAGGCGGCGAGCCAGCGCGAGGGCCTTGGCGGGCCGGAGCGTGAGCAACTCGTCGGCCTCCGGCCGATCCCGATGTCGCGCCAGATCGGCGCCGGGGCGCATCTTTTCAACGAGGGGGCGGAGCCCGTTTCGGCCAACGATCAGGGCTATGTCACCTCGGTCTGCTATTCGCCGACGATGAAGACCTATCTCGCGCTCGCGTTCCTCAAGGACGGCCGCGCCCGGCATGGTCAGCGGGTCCGGCTGGTGGACCACCTGCGCGGCACCGATGTCGTCTGCGAAGTCATGAACCCCATCTTCTTCGACCCGGAAGGAGGCCGTGCCCGTGCCTAGCCTGATCGAAAAATCCGCCTGTGACGGCCTGCTGCCGGTCTCGGCCGGCGGCGTGACGCTGAGCGAACCCGCGCCGGAGCGGATCACCTCCGTCGCGCCCTTCGCCGGCAAGGAGGCCGCCGCCGGAAAGGCGCTGAAGGCGCTCGGCCTCGGCTGGCCCGGGCCCGGCGCGTCCATCGGGGGCGAGGGGCGGCTCTGCCTCTGGACCGGGCGCGGACAGGCCTTTCTGATCGGCGCCGAGCCGGAGGGACTTGCCGGCATCGCCGCGCTCACCGACCAGAGCGACGCCTGGGCGCGGATGCGGCTCGAGGGCGGGGGGGCGGAGGCGGTGCTGGCGCGGCTGGTGCCGCTCGATCTCGGGGCGGGGGCGTTCCCGGTCGGGCGCGCGGCGCGCTCTGGGCTCGGGCACATGGCGATGATCCTCCACCGGAGCGGCGCGCAGAGCTTCGAGGTCATGGTCTTCCGCTCGATGGCGGCGAGTGCGGTGCATGAGCTGCATCAGGCGATGACGGCGCTCGCCGCCCGCGCCGCGCTCTGAGGCGGGGCCTGTGTCCCTCCGCGCACGACCAGGCGATGGCGTGCGTTCGGATGCTTGAGGCGCAAGCCCGGCGACTGTATTGGGGGCGGGATCGAGGAGTGCCGCCATGCCAGTCTTTCTGACCACCGCCGAGCCGGATTTCGAAACCGCCTTCGCCGCGCTCCTGTCGGCCAAGCGCGAGGATGCGCCGGATGTCGACGCGGCGGTCGCGGCGATCATCGACGACGTGCGGACGCGCGGCGACGCGGCGGTGATCGGGCTGACCTCGAAGTTCGACCGGCTCGACCTCAGCCCGGAGACGCTGGCCTTTACGCAAGACGAGATCTCGGCGGAATGCGCCAAGGTGTCCGACGAGGACCGCGCCGCGCTCGAACTCGCGGCGGAGCGGGTCCGCGCCTATCACGACCGCCAGATGCCCGAGGATGCGCGCTGGACCGATGCGGCGGGGGCCGAGCTTGGCTGGCGCTGGTCGCCGGTCTCGGCGGCGGGGCTCTATGTGCCGGGGGGCTTGGCCTCCTACCCGTCCTCGGTCCTGATGAACGCGATCCCCGCCAAGGTCGCGGGGGTGGAGCGGCTGGTGATCGCCTGCCCGACGCCGGGCGGTGCGGTCAACCCGCTGGTGCTGCTCGCCGCGCGGCTTGCGGGCGTCGATACCGTCTACCGGATCGGCGGCGCGCAGGCGATTGCCGCACTTGCCTACGGCACGGCGACGATCCGGCCGGTGGACAAGATCACCGGGCCGGGCAACGCCTATGTCGCGGCCGCCAAGCGGCGCGTCTTCGGGCGCGTCGGCATCGACATGATCGCCGGGCCGTCGGAGATCCTCGTGATCGCGGACAGGGACAACGACCCGGACTGGATCGCGCTCGACCTTCTCAGCCAGGCCGAGCATGACGAGAGCGCGCAGTCGATCCTCGTGACCGACGATGCGGGGTTCGGTCGGGCGGTGGCGGCGGCGGTCGAGAAGCGGCTCGAGACACTGGAGCGCCGGGCGATCGCCGGGGCGAGCTGGCGCGATTACGGCGCGGTTATCGTGACGCGCGATCTTCACGAGGCGGCGGCGCTGTCGAACCGGGTGGCGCCCGAGCATCTGGAGCTGTGCGTCGCCGACCCCGACGGGCTCGCGGAGCGGATCACCCATGCCGGGGCGATCTTTCTCGGGCGCTGGACGCCGGAGGCGATCGGTGATTACGTCGGCGGGCCGAACCATGTGCTTCCCACGGCGCGGTCGGCGCGGTTCTCGAGCGGGCTTTCGGTGATGGATTTCCTCAAGCGCACGACCATCGCGAAGATGACGCCGGCGGCGCTTGCCGCGATCGGTCCCGCCGCGGAGCGGCTGGCGATCTCGGAAAGCCTCGAGGCGCACGGACTCTCGGTCCGCGCCCGGCTCGACCAGCTGAACCGGAGGGAGGCGCAATGAGCCGCATCTGCCAAATCGAGATCGACGACCGCGGACTGGCGGCGCCGACGCCGGAAGTGGAGCAGGAACGCAAGGTCGCGATCTTCGATCTCCTGGAGGACAATTCCTTCGAGCTGCCGGCGAAGGACGGAGACACGGCGCCCGAGGGGCCCTTCCGGCTTGGTCTGGCGATCCGCGAAAAGCGGCTCGTCTTCGACATCGAGACCGAGAGCGGCGAGAGGGTGGCGGAGTTCCACCTGTCGCTCGGCCCGTTCCGGCAGGTGGTGAAGGACTATTTCCAGATCTGCGAGAGCTATTTCGAGGCGGTCAAGCGCCTGCCGCCCTCCCAGATCGAGGCGATCGACATGGCCCGGCGCGGTATCCACAACGAGGGCGCGCGGGTGTTGCAGGAACGGCTCGAAGGCAAGGCGGAGCTCGACATCGACACGGCGCGGCGGCTCTTCACCCTCATTTGCGTGCTGCACTTCGGAGGGTGAGCTTGGATCGTACGCTGCCGCACTCGGTGCTTTTCTGCTGCGATCACAATGCCGTCCGTTCGCCGATGGCGGAAGGGATGATGAAGAAGTTCTACGGCCATGCCTGCTATGTGCAGTCGGCCGGGGTCCACAACGATCTGGAGGTCGACGGCTTCGCGGTCGCGGTCTGCCAGGAGATTGGCGTGGAGCTGTCGCGCCACCGCTCGCGCAGCTTCGAGGAGATGCAGCAATGGGGCGACGACCTGTCGGGATTCGATCTCGTCGTGGCGCTCTCGCCGGCGAGCCAGCGCCAGGCGCTGGAATTCACCCGCTTCTTCCACCTCGAGGTCGAATACTGGCCGGTGATGGACGCGACTGGAATCGGCGAGACACGCGAGGCCAAGCTCGCCTCCTACCGGCTGGCGCGTGACCAGATCAAAGCCCGGATGATCCGCCGCTTCGGCCCGCCGACGGAACCGCAATAGCCGCAAAGCGGCCGGAAACTGACGCAACGGGGATGGGAAGTCCCCGCCCTGCGCAATATGGTGCGCGCCGCAGCCAATGGAGTGAGACATGACACGCGCCACGATCGAAGCCTATTACGCCGCCTTCAACCGTGGCGACACCGACGCCATGCTCGACACGCTCCATGACGAGTTCGCCCATAACGTGAACGAGGGCGCGACCCGGCTCGGCAAGGAGGCCTTCGCCGACTTCTGCCGCCACATGAGCGAGACCTACAAGGAAGAGCTGACCGACATGGTCGTCTTCTCGAACGAGGACGGCACGCGGGGCGCGGCGGAATTCGTGGTGAACGGCACCTATCTCAAGACCGATCCCGGCCTTCCCGAGGCGCATGGCCAGAAATACGTCCTGCCGGCGGGCGGGTTCTTCTCGCTGAAGGAAGGCAAGATCACCCGCGTGACGACTTATTACAACCTCCAGGACTGGATCCGGCAGGTCTCCGCATGACAATAGAGGTTCTTGTCCTCGAGGACGACGCGCTCGAGGCGGCACTCGACGACGTGGCGAAGCTCCGGATCGCGGTATTCCGCGACTGGCCCTATCTCTATGACGGCGATCTCGGCTACGAGAAGCGCTACCTCAAGACCTATCGCCACAGCCCCAACGCGATCCTCGTCGGCGCCTTCGACGGCAGCCGGCTGGTCGGCGCCTCCACCGGCACGCCGATGGAGGAGCATGGCGATGAATTCGGCGCGGCCTTCACCGGGACAGGGATTCGCCTGACGGACATCTTCTACTGCGCCGAATCGGTGCTGCTGCCGGACTATCGCGGCCGCGGGCTCGGCCATGCCTTCTTCGATGCGCGCGAGGCGCATGCCCGCAAGCTCGGCCGCAGCCATTCGGCCTTCTGCCGGGTTGTGCGACCTGAGGATCACCCGCTCCATCCGGCGAGCTACCGGCCGCTCGACGCTTTCTGGCGCAAGCGCGGCTACGCGCCGCTCGAAGGGGCGGTGGCCGAGTATTCCTGGAAGGACATCGGCGAGGCGGAGCCGACCACGAAGCCGATGCAGTTCTGGATCCGAGAGCTCTGAGACCGACGGGAGAGAGACCATGAAAGTCGCCGCCGCCGCCTATCCGCTTGACTGGTTCGACGACTGGTCGACCTACGAGGCCAAGATCTCCGCCTGGGTCGCCGAGGCGGCGGGGCAGGGGGCAGAGCTTCTGGTCTTCCCGGAATATGCGGCGATGGAACTCGCCTCGCTCGGCGGCCAGGCGGTCGCGGGCGACATCGCCGGCGCGCTGGTCGAGGTGGACCGGCACCGACCGGCGGCGGAGGCGCTGCATGCCTGCCTTGCAGCCGCGCACGGGGTCCATATCCTCGCGGCCTCGGGCCCGGCCTTCGGCCTTGCCCATGCGGGCGGGCGCCCGGTGAACCGCGCCAGCTTCTTCGGTCCGAACGGCCTTCTTGGCCATCAGGACAAGGCGATGATGACCCGCTGGGAACGCGACGGCTGGCATGTCGTGCCGGGCGACGGGCTGCAGGTCTTCGACACCGCGCTCGGCCGGATCGGTATCCTGATCTGCTACGACAGCGAGTTCCCGTTGCTGGGCCGGGCGCTTGCCGAGGCGGGTGTCGAGATCCTGCTCGTGCCCTCCGCGACGGAGACGCTCGCGGGCTTCACCCGTGTCCGGGTCGGCGCCATGGCCCGCGCGCTCGAAAACCAGCTCGTCGCGGTGCATGCGCCGATCGTCGGTGTCGCGCACTGGTGCTACGGGATGGAGGAGAACACCGGCGCTGCCTCGATCTACGGCCCGCCAGATCACGGCTTTCCCGCGACCGGCATCCTCGCCGAAGGCACGTTCGGCCAGCCGGGCTGGACCTATGCCGAGGTCTCGCGCGAAGCCATCGCGGCGGTCCGCGCCGATGGCGGCGTCTTGAACCTCAGCCACTGGCCCGAGCAGCTTTCCCAGCTACACAAGGTTGCAGTCCGGGCCGAAACCTGAGATTGCGCTTGAAATCGCGCGCCATCGGGCGCAATTAGTGCGCGCCCGGCGTGGACCCGGGCGGAACAACTATGGAGTGACCATGGCCAAGGAAGAAGGTCTCGAATTCCCGGGCGTCGTCAAGGAACTCCTGCCGAACGCGACGTTCAGGGTCGAGCTGGAAAACGGCCATGAGATCATCGCGACGATGGCAGGCAAGATGCGCAAGAACCGCATCCGCGTTCTCGCCGGCGACAAGGTTCAGGTGACGATGACGCCCTATGACCTGAGCAAGGGGCGGATCAATTACCGCTTCAAGTAAGGTGCGCCCGCGCCTCATTCTCGGCTCGGCCAGCCCGCGCCGGAAGGATCTTTTGGCGCAGCTCGGCCTAGAGCCGGACGAGATCCGCACGCCCGATATCGACGAAACCCCTCTGAACGGCGAACTGCCGCAGCCCTACTGCGCCCGCATGGCGCGGCAGAAGGCCGAGGCGCTGCCCGCCAGCGCCGACGAGGTCGTGCTCTGCGCCGACACCACCGTGGCGCTCGGCCGCCGGATCCTCGGCAAGCCCGTGAGCGCGGGCGAGGCGGCGGAGTTCCTGCTGAAGCTCTCGGGCCGGCGCCACCGCGTGATCACCGCCGTGGCGGTCAAGCGCGGCGACCGGCTCTGGGAGCGCGCGGTGGAGACCGTGGTGAAGGTGAAGCCACTGTCGGACATGGAGATCAACGCCTATCTTGCCTCCGGCGAATGGCAGGGCAAGGCCGGAGCCTACGGCATCCAGGGCCGGTTCGGCGCCTTCATTCCCTGGCTTCAGGGCTCGTTTACCGGGGTGGTCGGCCTGCCGGTCGCGGAGACCGCGCATCTCCTGGAAGCCGCCGGGATCGACATATACGGAGTGGACGCATGAAGGGCCGGGTCGTCGTTCTCGGGACGTATCGCGGCCGCGAGGCCGCGGCGCTGGTCGTCGACGGGCGGCTCGAGGACCTGCTCGTCGAGGCCGCCGACGAGGTGGATTTTGCGCCCGGCGCGATCCTGCGCGGCACCGTCGACCGGCAGATGAAGGGGCAGGGCGGCGTCTTCGTGCGCCTGCCGGGTACCCGAGGCTTTCTGCGCGAGACCGGGGGCCTGTCCTCCGGGCAGCAGATCCTCGTTCAGGTCGCGGGCCACGCCGAGCCGGGCAAGGCCCTGCCGGTGTCGACGCGGCTTCTGTTCAAGAGCCGGCTCGCTATCGTCACGCCCGCCGCGCCCGGCCTCAACGTCTCGCGGCGGATCCGCGATGCCGAGGAACGCGCGCGGCTCGAGGAGATTGCGGCCCTAGCAATGGCCGGTTCAACATCGGGCCTGATCCTTCGTTCGGCCGCCGAGGGGTCGGAGGCAGAGGAAATAGCCGCCGATATCGCCGAGATGCGGGAACTGGCCGAAGCCGTGCTGGCCGACGTGAGCGGCGCGCCGGAGCTTCTGGTCGATGCGCCGGGCCCACATGAGGAGGCCTGGCGCGACTGGTCCGACCCGGCGCCGGACGAGATCGCCGAGGGTGCGGACGCCTTCGCGCGCCACGGAGTCGAGGAGATGATCGACGCGCTTCTGACGCCCGTCGTGTTGCTGTCGGGCAGCGCGCACATGGCGATCGAGCCGACCCGGGCGCTGATCGCGGTCGACGTGAACACCGGCGCCGACACCTCGCCCGCGGCCGGCCTCAAGGCCAATATCGCCGCCGCTCGCGAACTGCCGCGGCAATTGCGGCTGCGCGGGCTTGGCGGCCAGGTCACGGTTGATTTCGCGCCGATGCCGAAGCGCGACCGCGCCACGCTCGACCAGCAGCTGCGCGCGGCCTTCAAGGGCGAAGCGGCCGAGACGAGCCTCGCGGGCTGGACGCCGCTCGGCAATTTCGAAATCCAGCGCAAGCGAGATCGGCGCCCTCTGGCGGCGCTTCTCGGGGAAGGCGCGGAATGAGCTGCCCGATCTGCGGCAAGGAGACGGACCCGAAGTACCGGCCGTTCTGCTCGAAGCGCTGCGCCGACGTCGATCTCGGCCGGTGGCTGACGGGGGCCTATGCGATTCCCGGCGAAGACGACGATGTTCCGGGCGACGAAGAACTGCCGGAACGGCGACCGCATTGATGGGCGGGCGCCGCTCGCTCCGCCGCTGCGGGGGGCGACGAAAGGCGCTGGACATATGCCTTGCCGACGGTCACTTTTTCGGTGAATCCCTCTGGACAGCCACGCGGCACTCGCCTAAGAACGCCGGGCCGGGCGGTAACGCCCCCGGTGCCCAGATAGCTCAGTTGGTAGAGCAGCGGATTGAAAATCCGCGTGTCGCTGGTTCGATTCCGGCTCTGGGCACCACTTTATCAAGCTATTGATATAGGACGATTTTGGAGAACGGCTCCAGTTGAATCCCCCGATCTGTCGACCCTTGCAAAGGCGATGGGCGAGGATTCGGGATGTTGGCCGTTCGATAGGTTACGAGCCGCTTCACAGAGAATCTCAGACCAGTGAGCGACGCACGCCGTAGGATATCCGGCAGTCTTAGTGTGTCTGCGGGCAGGCGCGGAAATGGCCGCTGATTCCGGATAGAAGCGGAAACTTGCTGCAGCTGCGACACCCGGGGCGAAACTTCTGGGAAAACAGGCATCAATGGCGAAGGCATAGTTCGAAGGGACTCTGTGAAAGTTCAGTCATTCCGAACATTCTCTATCTACCCCACTCACCATCTGAAGGTGTCGCGTGAGAGCGAGAAGTGATCTGAATCCAGCCTGAAGGTAACACAACGGTCGCACGCACGCCAATGTTGACAGGTAGTCAAACGCCGCGGAGCAGGGCCCGCTGACCGACATTGCGGGCTTCGCGATCTGGGCCTCGGTCTCGGAGGAGGTGGACGCGAAGATCCGCGACCAGATCAAGGCGGGGACCTTCCCGGTTCGCCTCAAGCCCGAGGACTGGCAGTCGGGCAGCATCAACTGGCTTCTCGACGTCATTGCGCCGGACCGCGCCACGACGGGCCGGGTGATCGCCAACTTCCGTCAGGTGGTGAAGGAAGGCGAGCTCAGGATGCATCCCCATATCGGCGGGCTTGTGGAACCTGAGATGCTGGAGAAGATGGGCGCATCTCAAACCAAGGGAGAATGACGATGGCCGATATTGTCTGGCTGAGTGTTGCGCCGCAGAAATCAGAGCTTTCGGCGCGGTTTGATATGGAGGACAGGGTCGTTCCGCCGTTGGAGCGGTCGAAAAACGCGATGTTCCACAGAGGCGGAGGGCATCTTGATCCTGACCTCCTCCCACAGCGGGCCGTCGAGCAACTTCCCAAGGCAACACGCATTTCGCACCTGTTCATGGTGAACGGGTTCCTTTGCATGACCGAAAAGGCTGCGACGGTACTGCGCCAGCACGATCTGGGCGGCGGTGGACTTTATCCGCTCGAGCTGTTTCGGCACGACGGGGTGACGCCGGTCCCGGGCCCCTTTTGGGCGCTGAATTTCGGGCAGAAGAAGTCAGCCGTTAACGCTGCCGAAAGCACCGGTATCGATGGGCCCTATCCGGACGGCAAATGCCACCCAAAGTTCTGGATCAAGGATGACGAGCTTGCCGTTGGTGCTGCCGCGCTGGAGGGGGCTGATATTTGGGGGGACTCTCGCTCGGAGATCGGCTTCTTCGTCAGCCCAAAACTCGGCGCGGCGCTCCATAAGGCGGGCCTTGCCAAGGTCTTTCACCTGGTGCGTTGCCGCATCGTCTGACAGTTTACGGATCATATACCCATGGGCACTAACGGCTATTCGATTTTCGGGTTTGAAGTTCAGCATATCATCCCGCAAAAAGCATTCGACTTCTTCGAACCGCAGCTCGCGGCCCTGGGCATAAAGATAAACAGCGTCGGCAACCTGATGGCGCTGTTTTCAAATCCTGATACCGCGAATGCGTTCGGTGCAGCGGGTTTCGGTGTACGAGATGCACTCAGTGCCGCCGGCTGGGGCTTCAATTCGCATGATGCCTGGTTGGGACGTCAGGGCGGCTCTGTTGCACAAATCGGCTGATGGCCGAGATTCCCCTATCCCCGGGCAGACTCATCCCTCGGCTTCAGTGACAGGTATGCCGAGCGCAGTGTAGCGGTTCAGGATGGCGATGCGGACGTGGAGCTCCGCAACCTGGCGGTCAAAGTCCCGCGCCATGAGCCGCTGGCCCAGCAGTTTCACGCAGTGCATCTTCGTTTCGACGCGGCTCCGGCGGTGGTTTCCGCTCCATCGTCGCCAGAGCGCGCGGCCGAGGTATTTCGAGGCGCGCAATGCTTCGTTTCTTGCGACCGCCCCGGCGGTGACAGTCTTCCACGGCTTGGCATTCTTCCGTGGTGGGATGACGGCC
>NZ_JAOVQO010000026.1:0-32722 GCF_025673475.1 Albidovulum salinarum
ACGCGATCAGCTCGATCTCGTCGCGCTGACGGCCAAGCTCGTCGCGGATCGAGCCGAAAAGCTCGGGATCGCGGGAGGAAAGCGGTTCAGTGAAAAATCCGGTGTCGCGGATTGCGGTGTCCATAAGCGTCTCCTGAGGCCAGCGGGATGGCGGGGTTGTAGCGGAGGAAGGGGGAGGTCGGAAGCGCGGAATCCGACCTGTTTTGATACGCAGGCGAAACGAATTCCACTATAGGAAACTTTTCGCCCGCCGCGTCAGACCACGGTGAACTGGCCCATCATGCCGGCATCCTCGTGTTCGAGGATGTGGCAGTGGTACATGTAGGGAAGCTCGGGATCGGCGTAGTCCTGGAACGACATCCCGAGCGCGACGGTTTCGTCCGGCCGGATCAGCACGGTGTCCTTCAGCCCCGCCTCATGCGCCGCCGGCGGCTGGCCGTTGCGGGAAAGGATGCGGAACTGCACGTCATGGATGTGGATCGGATGCAGCATCGGCGTCCGGTTCGTCCAGGTCCAGGTCTCGGTTGCGCCGAGCGGCACGGAAAAGTCGATGCGCCCGTGGTCGTAGCGCCGCCCGTTGATGGTGAAATCGCCCATCATGCCCATGCCCGTCATCGCCAGCTCGAAGTCGCGCGCCGCACCGGTCGCCTTGGGCGGCGCCGGAAGCTCGGCGAGACGGTCGGGCAGGGGGGGCGCCGCGCGGGCCCTGCGCGGCCGGATCTCCAACACGTCATGCGTACCGGTGATGCCCATCATCGCAACTTCGGCGCCGAAGGTTTCGGCGCGAAGCATCACCGCCGCGCCGTCGGAGAGGTCGACAAGGTATTCGCCGCGCTCGCCGGGGCTGAGGATCGCGCCGCGCATGGCGACCGGCGCGGCGAGAAGCCCGCCATCCGAGGCGATCTGGTGGAAGGTCCGCTCGTCGGAGAAGCTGAGACCGTAGAAGCTGCCATTGGCGCCGTTGAGGATTCGGAGCCGGATCAGCGGCGCGTCGAGTTCGAGCACCGGGCCGATCTGGCCGTTCACCAGCATCACGTCACCCTGCATCCCGGCCATGCGGTCGTGCATGTTGAGTTCGTAGGGCATCTGGCCGTCGGCATCGAAGCGACGGTCCTGAAGGATCAGGGTGAAGTCGTCCTCGCCGTGGCTGCGAGGCAGGGGCAGCGCGTCCTCCTCGTCATCGGCGACCCGGATCACGCCTGCCATGCCGGCCCAGACATGCGCACCGGTCCTTTCATGCTGATGGCCGTGGAACCAGAAGGTTCCGGCCTTCTGGGCAAGGGTGAACTCCGGCTGCCAGGCTGCGCCCGGCGCGATCGACTGATGCGGTCCGCCATCGGCGGCGGCCGGTAGGTGCAGCCCGTGCCAGTGCAGCGTCATCGGCTCGGCAAGGCCGTTGGCCACGTCCATGCGCAGCGTCTCGCCGGCGCGGGCCGCAAGGATCGGGCCGAGGAATGGGGCGTTGATGCCGATGGTGCGGGTCTCCACCCCGGCACGGAACTCGTGCGCCCCGGGGGCGACCGAAAGGTCGAAGACGCGCTTTCCGTCCAGGGCCTGACCCTCGCTCAGGGGCGGTTGCACGAAGGGGAGGCCCTCGGTGGCCCAGGCAGGGCGCGCGCGGATCAGCGCCGGGGCGGCGAGGGCGGTCAGGCCGGCCAGCACGGAGCGACGGGAAAGCGGGGGACGGATCGGCATCGGGGCGACTTTCCTAAGGCGGCGCGGCGTGGCGCCGCCGGATGGGGTTGTCTTCGCGGTCCTGTCGGTGGATCAATGCACGAGGAACGCAAGCGGGGCCAGTGGTGTCGGAGCGGACGAAGATCACATTTCTGGCAAGCGAGGCCGAGGTCGCGCAGGCCGCGCTCGCCCGGCTCGCGGCGGCCTATGGGTCGACCCCGATCGAGAAGGCCGAGGTGATCGTCGCGCTCGGCGGCGACGGTTTCATGCTGCAGACGCTGCACGCGACCCAGGCGATGGACGTGCCGGTCTACGGCATGAATTGCGGCACGATCGGCTTTCTCATGAACGAATACGACGAGGAAGGGCTCACTGCCCGGCTCGCCGAGGCCGAGGAAGAGGTCATCAACCCCTTGGTCATGCGCGCCGTCGGCGTCGACGGCACCTTGCACGAGGCGCTTGCGATCAACGAGGTCTCGCTCTTGCGCGCCGGTCCACAGGCAGCGAAGCTCCGGATCACCATCGACGGCAAGGTCAGGATGGAGGAGCTGGTCTGCGACGGCGCGCTCGTCTGCACCCCGGCCGGATCGACCGCCTACAACTACTCCGCCCACGGGCCGATCCTGCCCATTGGCGCCGAGGTGCTGGCGCTGACCGCGATGGCCGCGTTCCGGCCCCGGCGCTGGCGTGGCGCGCTCCTGCCCAAGACCGCGAAGGTGCGTTTCGACGTGCTCGACGCCGCCAAGCGCCCGGTCATGGCCGATGCCGATGGCCGCTCGGCGCCTAACGTGGTCTCGGTCGAGGTCCGTTCGGAGCCGGCGATCCGCCACCGCATCCTCTTCGATCCCGGCCACGGGCTCGAGGAGCGGCTGACCCGCGAGCAGTTCGTCTGATCCGCTAGTCCGCGGCCTTCCAGGCCTCGATCTTGCGGTAGAGCGTCGAGGGCGAGACGTCGAGCACCCGCGCGGCTTTCGGAATCGAGCCGCCGTGGCGCGAGATCGTCTCCTCGATCACCATTCGCTCGACCTCGGCAAGGGTCCGCCCGATCAGCCCTTCGAGCGTGACATGCGGGCGCGGGGTCTCGGGCGTCTCGTCCTCGCGGTGTTCAAGCTCGTGATGCAGCTCGATCGGCAGCATCGCCCGGGTCACGGCCGGCCCGTCGTTCAGCACCACCGCGTGGCGCAGGACGTTCAGAAGCTGGCGGACATTGCCCGGCCAGTCGAGGCGCTGAAAGAGCGTGGCCACCTCGGGGTCGATGCCGTTGAACTTGCGGCCTTCCTCCTGCGCGAACCGGGTCAGCCCGGCCTCGGCGATCGCGACGACATCGGCGCCGCGCTCGCGAAGCGGCGGCATGTGGATCGGCACGACATGGAGCCGGTAGTACAGGTCCTCGCGGAACCGGCCGCGGCGAACCTCCTGCAGCGGATTGCGGTTGGTCGCGCAGATGATCCGGACATTGACCTTGCGCGCACGGGCGGCGCCGACCGGCTGGATCGTCGAGGTCTGAAGAAACCGCAGCAGCTTGGTCTGCAGGTTGAGGTCAAGCTCGCAGATCTCGTCGAGAAAGAGCGTGCCGCCATCGGCCGCCGCGGCCGCGCCCTGCTTGTCGGCGATTGCGCCGGTGAAGGAGCCCTTCACATGGCCGAAAACCTCCGATTCCAGGAGCTCCGGCGGGATCGCTCCGCAGTTCAGGGGGACGAAGGGACCGTGGGCGCGGTTCGAATGGTCATGCACCGCCTGCGCGCAGAGCTCCTTGCCGGTGCCGCTCTCGCCGGTGATGAAGACCGTGGCCATCGATCGCGCGACCGAGCGGATCTTGGCATAGACGCGCTGCATCGGCTCGGAGGTTCCGGTAAACTCGCCCGGCGGCGCGGTGACGGACCCGGAGGGCTTGGCGGCCGGTCCCGGCCCGGCATCGGCGAGGGCGTTTCCGATCGCGCTCAGGAACCTCTGCTCGTCGAAGGGCTTGACGAGGAAGTCATGCGCGCCCGCCCGCATCGCCGCGACCGCCTTGTTGATGGAGCCGTGCGCGGTGATCACGATGATCCGCGTGTCGGGCTTGATCGCGAGCAATTCGCTCAGGAGATCGAGGCCGTCCCGGTCGGGCAGCATCAGGTCGAGCAACACCACGGGCGGTTGCAGCGTCCGAAACAGCGCCAGGCCCGAGGCGGCGTCGTCGGCGCAGCGGACCGCGTGTCCGGCCGTCTTCAACACCGATTCGTAGACCAGTTGCAGCGACGGCGTGTCTTCGACAAGCAGCAGCGGCCGGCGTGTCATGCAGTGTCGCCCATTCGTGTCCGCTCCTGCGAGACGAAACGGATGAGCCAGTCGAGCTGGGTAAGCGCGTCGTGGCCGAGTGTCGACAGGTCGATCGCTTCGCGCCGATGCGCGGTCGTGTTCAGTACCTGCGCGAGGGCCTGAAGCCGCGCGGCGCCGACGGCGCCCGCGAGCGCGATCAGCACATGCGTCTCGGCCCGGATCGCGGCGCGGTCGCCATCGGCGAGGGCCGCCACGAGTCCGCGCTCGGTCTTGCGCAGATCGGCGTTCAACCGTTCCATCAGCTCGCACGACGCCGCCGGGCCGGCGATGTCGATGAGCCGGTCGAAGCATTCGCGGTCGAACTCGGCGGTCTCCTCTGTCGCGAGGAACTGCTCCTGCGGTTCCGCGGTGCGGCCGAGCACCTGGGCGATCGTCTGGCCGAACGTATCGATCCCGGCAAGCGGCTTGGCGAGGATCGCGTCAGCGCCCGCGGCATAGATCGCGTCGCGGTTGGCACGCAGCACATAGGCGGTGACCGCGATGATCGGCATGTCCGAATGGATGCGGCCATTGGCACGCAGGGTCCGCATCACCTCGATCCCGCCGAGCCGGGGCATTTCGATGTCGATCAGCGCGAGATCGAAATCCTCGCGCTCGAGCCAGTGCAGCGCCTCGACGCCGTCGTGGGCGATCTCGAACTCGGCGCCCATCTTCGACAGCATGTGGGCGATGATCGTCTGGTTGGTGGGGTTGTCTTCTGCGACCAGTACCTTGGTGCGGCTCAGATCGGGCAGTTCCGCCATCGCTTCCGTTGCGGCAATGGTCCAAGTGTCGGGCGGCAGTTCCAGCGTGACGAGCGCCCCCCCGTCGGGACGGTTCTCGACGGCGATCCTGCCCCCGAGCCGGCCGGTCATGTGCTTGGAGATGTGCATGCCGAGCCCTTGGCCCGGCTTCGCGGTCCCGTCGGGCCGGCCCTCGTACTCGAACAGCCGGGTCAGCGCCGCATCGGAGAAGCCCGGCCCCTGATCCGCAACCGACAGAAGCAGCGCACCGGACGGCGCCATCCGCACGTCAAGGCTGACGGTGCCGTCGTCGGTGTACTTCATCGCGTTCGACAGAAGGTTCGACAGCACCCGCTCGAGCGCGATCCGGTCGAGCGTCAGCACATGCGGCACATCCTCGGCGCGGGTGACACGGAACTCGAGCCCCTTCTCGCTGGCGCGGCCGGACCAGCGCATCTCGATATCGTAGAGAAAGCGGGCGATCTGCAGGTTGGCGGGGTGGGTGGCGGCGAAATCGTCCTCGCCGAGCACCATCGCCAAACCTTCCTCGAGCAGGCGGGCGAGGGTCTCGCTTGAGGCGCGCACCCGCTCAAGTTGCAGGCGCGTCGCGTCGGTCAGGCTGTCGTGATCGACCAGGCGCAGGCCGCCGATAATGTCAGATACGGCCGCGCGCAAGTCGTGCCCCAAAAGGGTCATACGGCCGGGATCGCTCGCCTCATTAGTTGACGTAACGGAAACCGGATCGCTGTCGTGCATCGCGCGGCCTCGCCCGCCCCTGGATTGGCGGAAAATGGATTGATACAAGTAACGGTTGCATGTTGGAATGTTTGTACGCGATGAAATCTCGTGCGCCAACCTGTCTGAAACGTCAGGTAAACGGCCGCGTCCGGAAGGTCCGGACGCGGCAGGTTTTCCAAGCCTCAGCCTCGGTCTGCCGGATAGCCGAGCCCGCCGAGCGCCACGGTGATCTCGTCGAGGATCGCCGGATCGTCGATGGTCGCGGGCATCTTGTAGTCCTCGCCATCGGCGATCTTGACCATCGTGCCGCGCAGGATCTTGCCCGAGCGGGTCTTCGGCAGCCGGTCGACGACGGTGGCGAGCTTGAAGGCCGCGACCGGGCCGATCTGGTCACGCACGAGCTTCACGCATTCCTTGACGACATCGGCATGGTCGCGCTTGGAACCCTTGTTGAGGCAGAGGAAGCCCACCGGCATCTGGCCCTTGAGCTGGTCGGCGACCCCGATCACCGCGCATTCGGCGACATCGGGATGGGAGGCCAGCACCTCCTCCATCGCGCCGGTCGAGAGCCGGTGGCCCGCGACGTTGATGACGTCATCGGTGCGCGCCATGATGTAGAGATAGCCGTCCTCGTCGACATAACCGGCGTCGCCGGTCTCGTAATAGCCCGGGAAGTGGTTGAGGTATGACTTGCGGAACCGCTCCTCGGCGTTCCACAGCGTCGGCAGCGTGCCCGGCGGCAGCGGCAGCTTGACCGCGATCGCGCCGAGCGTGCCCGGCTTCACCGGGTGGCCGCCCTCATCGAGCACCTGCACGTCGTAGCCCGGCATCGCCACCGAGGGGGAGCCGATCTTGACCGGCAGTTCCTCGATGCCGATCGGATTGGCGGCGATGGCCCAGCCGGTCTCGGTCTGCCACCAGTGGTCGATGACCGGCACCTTGAGATGGGTCTGCGCCCAGGTGATGGTGTCGGGATCGGCGCGCTCGCCGGCGAGGAACAGCGCCTGCATCGACGAGATGTCGTACTTCTTGATGAACTCGCCCTCACGGTCGTCGCGCTTGATGGCGCGGAGCGCGGTTGGCGCGGTGAAGAAGCTCTTGACCTTGTGGTCCTCGATGACGCGCCAGAAGGTGCCGGCATCGGGGGTGCCCACCGGCTTGCCCTCGAAGACGATGGTCGTCGCGCCGGCGATCAGCGGCGCGTAGCAGATGTAGCTGTGGCCCACGACCCAGCCCACGTCCGAGGCCGCCCAGAACACGTCGCCCGCCTCGACGTTGTAGATGTTCTTCATCGTCCAGTTGAGCGCGACGAGATGGCCCGCGGTGGCGCGGACGACGCCCTTCGGCGCGCCGGTCGTGCCGGAGGTGTAGAGGATATAGGCCGGATGGTTGCCCTCGACCGCTACGCAGTCGGCCGGCTCGACCCCCGCCTGGGCCTCGTGCCAGTCGAAGTCGCGGCCGGGGACCAGCTTTGCGGTCTCCTGCTCACGCTGGAAGATCAGCGTGAAGTCGGGCTTGTGCTTGGCTTGCTCGATCGCGGCGTCGACGAGGGGCTTGTAGTGCACGACGCGGCCCGGCTCCAACCCGCAGGAGGCGGCGATGATCGCCTTCGGCTTGGCGTCGTCGATGCGCACCGCGAGCTCGTGCGCGGCGAAGCCGCCGAACACGACCGAATGGATCGCACCGAGACGGGCACAGGCGAGCATGGCCTCGAGCGCCTCGGGCACCATCGGCATGTAGATGATCACGCGATCGCCCTTTGCCACGCCCTTGGCCTTCAGCGCGCCGGCGAGGCCCGCCACGCGGTCCTTCAGCTCGGCGTAGGTGATCTCGCGCGCCGAATGGGTGATCGGGCTGTCATGGATGATCGCCACCTGGTTGCCGCGTCCGGCCGCGACATGGCGGTCGACCGCGTTCCAGCAGGTGTTGACCTCGGCATCCGTGAACCATTCGTAGAGCGGTGCCTTTTCGGCGAAGAGCGCTTTCGATGGGGCTTTGACCCAGTCGATCGCCCCGGCCGCCTGCATCCAGAAGCCTTCCGGGTCCGCCTTCCAGCCAGAATAGATCTCGGAATATCCCATTGTCGTGCCTCCTCCAAAGCCTGAGGCAAGTTATGCGGGGCTGTCCGCGCCACGCAATGGTGTTACCGGTCACAAGCGGGGCGGGACGCAAAAAATTTGCAGAAAGTTGATGGTGCGGTCCGCAAATTTTTGCAAACCTTCCTGAATTACGCGTCTTGGAGCTAATTAGATCGGGGTTTGCAAATTTCTTCGGCGGACCGCTGAAAACTCGGCCGCACCGATTCTTTTCTGTCCCGGCGGGTCAGCTGTAGTAGGCGACCGGGGTTCCCGCGATGGCCGAGACGTTCAGGAGCCCGCGCGCGGTGATCGAGGGCGTGACGATGTGCGCCTTGTTGCCCATGCCCATCAGGATCGGCCCCACCTCGAGCCCGTTCGCGCGCATCTTGAGCATGTTGCGCGCGGTGTTGGCGGCGTCCGTATAGGCGAAGACGAGGATGTTGGCCGGGCCCTCGATCCGGCTGCCGGGGAAGATCCGTTCGCGCAACTCGGGGTCGAGCGCCGCATCGGCTGACATCTCGCCCTCATAGGCGAAATCGACGCCCTTCGCGTCGAGGATCTCCATCGCCGCGCGCATCCGCCGGCCCGAGTCGGTGTCGAGATTGCCGAAGTTGGAATGCGAGCAGAGCGCGACCTTCGGCGTGACGCCGAAGCGGCGGGCATGGCGCGCCGCGCCGCAGATCGTGGTGGCGATCTCCTGCGGGGTCGGCACCGCGTTGACATGGGTGTCGGCGATGAAGAGCGGCCCGTCCTCCTGGATCATCAGGCTCAGTGCGCCGTGCGGCGTGAGCCCGTCGCGCCCCAGGACCTGGCGGATGTAGTTCAGGTGCCATAGATACTGGCCGAAGGTACCGCAGATCATGCTGTCGGCATCGCCCCGGTGGACCGCGATCGCCGCGATCGCGGTGGTGTTGGTGCGCATGATCGCGCGGGCGAGATCCGGCGTGACTCCCTGGCGTGCCATCAGATCGTGGTAGCTGGCCCAGTAGTCGCGGTAACGCGGATCGTTTTCCGGGTTGACCAGTTCGAAATCACTACCGGGCCGGATCGGCAGGCCGGCGCGTTCGCAGCGCCGCTCGATAACCTCCGGTCGCCCGATCAGGATCGGCCGGTCGGTCATCTCCTCCAGCATCGCGTTGGCGGCGCGCAGGACGCGCTCGTCCTCGCCCTCGGCGAAGACGATGCGGCGGCTCGCGGAGCGGGCGGCCTCGAACACCGGGCGCATGATCAGCGCGGATTTGAAGACCGACCCTTGGAGCTTTTGCTTGTAGGCCTCGAGATCGTCGATCGGGCGGGTGGCGACGCCGGTCTCCATCGCCGCCGCCGCCACGGCCGAGGCGACCGTGCCGATGAGCCGCGGATCGAAGGGTTTCGGGATCAGGTAATCCGCCCCGAAGGTCAGCTTCTCGCCGCGATAGGCGGCTGCGGCCTCGGCGCTCGTCGTCGCGCGGGCAAGTGCTGCGATGCCATCGATGCAGGCCAGCTGCATCGCGTCGTTGATCTCGGTCGCGCCGACGTCGAGCGCGCCGCGGAAGATGAACGGGAAGCAGAGGACGTTGTTGACCTGGTTGGGGAAGTCCGAGCGCCCGGTGGCGATGATCGCATCCGGTGCGACCGAGCGGACCTCGTCGGGCAGGATCTCAGGCGTCGGGTTGGCAAGCGCGAAGACGATCGGCCGCGCGGCCATTTTCCCGACCATCTCCGGCTTCAGCACGCCCGGCCCGGAGAGGCCGAGGAAGAGATCCGCGCCCTCGATCACCTCGTCGAGCGTCGCGGGCGTCTTGCCCTGCGCATAGGCGGCCTTCTGCGGCGTCATCTGCGCCTCGCGCCCCTCGTAGACGAGCCCTTCAAGATCGCAAAGCCAGACGTTCTCGCGGCGGACGCCGAGCTTCAGCAGCATGTCGAGGCAGGCGATCCCGGCCGCGCCGCCGCCGGTGGAGACCACCTTGATCTTGTCGAACGCCTTGCCCGCGACGTGGAGGGCGTTAGTTGCTGCCGCGCCGACGACGATCGCGGTGCCGTGCTGGTCGTCGTGGAACACCGGGATGTTCATCCGCTCGCGGCAGATCTTCTCGACGATGAAGCAGTCGGGCGCCTTGATGTCCTCGAGGTTGATCGCGCCGAAGGTCGGCTCCAGCGCGCAGACGATCTCGGCGAGCTTGACCGGGTCGGGCTCGTTCAGTTCGATGTCGAAACAGTCGATCGAGGCGAATTTCTTGAAGAGGACCGCCTTGCCCTCCATCACCGGCTTCGAGGCCATCGCGCCAATGTTGCCGAGGCCGAGGACGGCGGTGCCGTTCGTCACCACCGCGACGAGGTTGCCGCGTGCGGTGTAGCGCGAGGCGGTAGCGGGATCGGCCTTGATTTCGAGGCAGGCCTCGGCGACGCCGGGCGAGTAGGCGCGGGAAAGGTCGCGGCCGTTGGCCATCGGCTTCGTTGCCCGGATCTCGAGCTTTCCGGGCTTGGGGAATTCGTGGTATTCGAGCGCGGCCTGCCGCGCGTTTTCCTGCCGGGCGTCGTCCATGCCTCATCCTCCCCGTGAAAACTCGTTTAGCATTAAACTATATTGCGGCGTCGCGAAAGTCCCTTTGCACAGCCGAGGCGCCGGTTTGCTGATCGTCATATCACGCCCGGAGCTCCGGGCACGCGGAAATTCGCAAGGCGCCAGGTTTCGCCGTCGAAACGGCCGAGCGACCTTGCATCGGCGCGGCTGCGGACGCAGTCTCGGAGCGGTAACAAGGAGGGTGTGATGTCGCTCACGGATGCTGCGCGCGCGGTCAGGGAAAACGCCTATGCGCCCTATTCCCATTTCAAAGTCGGCGCGGCGGTACGCGGCCGCTCCGGCCGGGTCTATGCCGGCTGCAACGTCGAGAACGTGGCCTCCCCCGAAGGTACCTGCGCCGAGGCGGGTGCGATCGCGGCGATGGTCGCGGCCGGCGAGACCGAGTTGACCGAGGTCGCCGTCGTTGCCGACAGCCCTTTGCCGATCTCGCCCTGCGGCGGTTGCCGCCAGAAGCTGGCCGAGTTCGGCCGCCACGACGTCGCCGTGACGCTCTCGACGCTGGACGGCAAGATCATGGAGACCACGATCGGCGACCTCCTGCCCGGCCGCTTCGGGGTCGAGCACATGGGCCGCGGCTGAGATGGATGCACGCTCGATCATCGCGGGCGTCCGGGATCGACGGGGGCTGGAGGACGAAGCCGCGACCTGGTTCGCGGACGGGCTAGCCTCGGGCGAGGTGACCGACGCGCAGGCCGGCGCCTTCGCGATGGCGGTGCTCCTGAACGGGCTTGGCGCAGACGGCCGGGTCGCGCTCACGCGGGCGATGCGCGACAGCGGACGGGTGCTCGAGTGGAAGCTGCCGGGGCCGGTGGTCGACAAGCATTCGACCGGCGGGATTGGTGACTGCACCTCGCTCCTCATCGCCCCGGCGCTCGCGGCCTGCGGCGCCTGCGTGCCGATGATCTCTGGGCGCGGCCTCGGCCACACGGGCGGTACGCTCGACAAGCTTGAGGCGATCCCCGGCTACCGCTGTGACGTCTCGGTGGAAGAACTGCACCGGCTCGTGGCCGAGATCGGTTGCGCCATCGTCAGCGCCTCCGCCGATATCGCGCCGGCCGACCGGAGGCTCTATGCGATCCGCGACGTGACCGGCACGGTGGAGTCGATCGACCTGATCACCGCCTCGATCCTCTCGAAGAAGCTCGCCGCCGGGCTCGAGGCGCTGATCCTCGACGTCAAGGTCGGCTCCGGTGCCTTCATGAAGACGCTGCCGGAGGCAGAGGCGCTGGCGCAGTCGCTGGTCTCGACCGCGAACGGCGCGGGCTGCATGACGGTGGCGCTGATCACCGACATGGACCAGCCGCTAGCGGCCTCGGCCGGCAACGCACTTGAGGTGATCGAGGTGATGGAGACGCTGACCGGGGTCGAGGTCAACCAGGCCCTGTGGGACGTGACCGTGGCGCTTGGCGGCGAGGCGCTGGCGCTTGCCGGGCTCGCAGACAACGCGGGCGAGGGGGCGGACCAGATCGAGGAGGCGCTGGAATCGGGCCGCGCGGCCGAGACCTTCGGGCGCATGGTCGCGGCGCTCGGCGGGCCGTCGGATTTCGTCGAGCGCTATCCCGACCGGCTGCCGGCCGCGCCGGTGGTCGTGGATTTCGTGACCCCGCGCGACGGGTTCGTCGCCCATATCGACGGCGAGATGCTCGGCCAGGCGGTGGTCCATCTCGGCGGCGGGCGGCTCCGGGACGGCGACCGGATCAACCCCTCGGTCGGCTTGTCGCAGATCATGGGGGTCGGCGAGCCGGTCGAGAAGGGCGAGGCGCTGGTCCGGATCCACGCCGCCACGCCTGCCGCCGCCGAGGCGGCGGTGGCGTCGGTGAGAGCGGCGATCCGGATCGAGGACGACGAGCCGGACGAGCCGGTGCTGATCCACAAGAGGATCGGCTGATGGCGCGCGCGTTCCTGATCGTGATGGACAGCGTCGGCGCCGGCGGCGCCCCCGATGCCGGCGCCTTCTTCAACGGCGACCGGCCCGATACCGGCGCCAACACGCTCGGCCACATCGCCGAAGCCTGCGCGGCCGGGCGGGCGGAGGAGGAGCGGTCGGGCCCCCTGCGGATGCCGCATCTCGACGCGCTTGGCCTCGGCGCGGCGGTGCGGCTTGCGTCCGGCGCGGCGATGGAGGGGTTCGACGCCGAGCCTGAGGGCCTCTGGGGCGCGGCGACCGAGGTATCGAAGGGCAAGGACACACCCTCGGGTCACTGGGAACTGGCCGGTGTGCCGGTGCCCTGGGACTGGCACTATTTCCCCGACAGCGAGCCCGCCTTTCCGGCCGAACTTGTGGAAAAGGTCGCGCGGCTTGCCGGGACCGGGGGGACGCTTGGCAATTGCCATGCCTCGGGCATGCCGATCATCGAGGCCCATTGCGAGGAGCATCTGCGGACCGGCTGGCCGATCTGCTATACCTCGGCCGACAGCGTGTTCCAGATCGCCGCGCATGAGGAGGCGTTCGGGCTCGACCGGCTTTTGAAGCTCTGCGAGGAGCTTGCGCCGACGCTGCACGCGATGAAGGTCGGCCGCGTCATCGCGCGACCCTTCACCGGAGAATGCGGCAACTTCCGCCGCACCGCGAACCGCCACGACTATGCGATCGAACCGCCATCGGCCACGCTCTGCGACTGGGTGCAGGGATCGGGCGGCAAGGTCCATGCGATCGGAAAGATCGGCGACATCTTCTCGCGGCGGGGTATCGACGATGTGAAGAAGGGTCCAGACGTTGCACTTTTCGAACATTTGCTCGCTTCCGCCGAGGCGTCTGAGCCCGGTTCATTGACCTTTGCGAACTTCGTCGAGTTCGACACGCTCTACGGCCACCAGCGCGACGTGTCGGGCTATGCGCGCGCGCTCGAATGGTTCGACGGGCAGGTCGGCTTGTTCCTCGCGAAGCTGAGACCCGGCGATCTCGCGGTCTTCACCGCCGATCACGGCAACGATCCGACCTGGAGCGGCACCGATCACACCCGCGAACGGGTGCCGGTCGTCGCCCACGGCGCGGGGGCTCGCGGCTTGGGCCATGTCGGCTTCACCGATGTCGGCGCTTCGATCGCGGCCCATCTCGGGGTGCCGTCGCAGGGGCCGGGAAGGAGCTTCCTGTGAGACCGTTTGGCTTCGAACGCCCCGTCGCCCCGGTGTGCTATGTGCGTACAGCCGCCGTACAGCCGTCGTACCGACACCGGGGGCGCGCATGAGTGGCCTGCTGCCCAAGGTCGAACTGCACCTGCATCTCGAAGGCGCCGCCCCGCCCGGCTTCATCCGCGGCCTCGCCGCCGAGAAGAAGGTCGATATCGCGCGCATCTTCGACGAGCGGGGCAACTATGCTTACGACGATTTCTGGCACTTCCTGAAGGTCTACGAGGCGGCGACCGAGCCCCTGAAGACGCCCGAGGACTATTATCGCCTGACGCTCGCGGTGCTCGAGGAAAGCGCGGCGGCGGGCGTGATCTATTCGGAAACCTTCCTCAGCCCCGACTTCTGCGGCGGCCGCGATCTCTCAGCCTGGCGGGAATTCCTTCATGCGATCCGCGAGGCGGCCGACCTCGCCGAACGGCGCGACGGGATCGTGCTCAGGGGCATCGTGACGCCGATCCGGCATTTCGGTCCCGAGAAGGCTAAGGAGGTTGCGCTCTGTGCCGCCGAGACGGCGGGCGACTGGATCGTCGGCTTCGGGTTGGCCGGTGACGAAAAATCCGGAAAACCCAAGGACTTCACCTGGTCTTTTGATGCGGCGCGCGAGGCCGGGTTGCGGCTCACCGCCCATGCCGGCGAATGGGGCGGGCCGGAGAGCGTCCGCGACGCGCTTCGCGACCTCAATGTGGAGCGGATCGGCCACGGCGTCCGCGCCATCGAGGATCTGGCGCTCGTCGACGAGCTGGCCGAGCGGGGCATCGTGCTCGAGGTCTGCCCGGGGTCGAACATCGCGCTCGGTCTCTATCAGGACTGGCGGTCCCATCCGATCCACGGGTTGCGCGAGCGGGGCGTCAAGGTGACGGTCTCGACCGATGACCCGCCCTTTTTCCACACCACGATGGCGCGCGAATACGACCGTCTGGCCACGGCTTTCGACTGGGACGAGGGCGTCTTCGACGAGATCGCGAAAACCTCGGCCAAGGCCGCGTTCTGCGATGAGAAAACGCGCGAAAACATACTGAAGAAACTGGAGATAGCGCATGCTTGAGCATCTGACCGTCGTCACCCATCCGCTCGTCCAGCACAAGCTGACGATCATGCGCGAAAAGGAGACCTCGACCAATTCCTTCCGCCGGCTCCTGCGCGAGATCAGCCAGCTCCTGGCCTACGAGATCACCCGCGAGATGGAGATGGGGACGAAGCGGATCGAGACGCCGCTCTGCGCGATGGACGCGCCGGTGATCACCGGCAAGAAGCTCGCGCTGATCTCGATCCTCAGGGCCGGGAACGGGCTTCTCGACGGGGTGCTTGAGCTCATCCCGGCGGCGCGGGTGGGGTTCGTCGGGCTTTACCGCGACGAGAAGACGCTGCAGCCGGTGCAGTATTACTACAAGGTGCCGGCCGAGCTGGAGGACCGGCTGGTGATCGTGCTCGACCCGATGCTCGCGACCGGCAATTCCTCGGCGGCGGCGGTGGATCTGTTGAAGAAATCGGGGGCGAACAATATCCGTTTCATGTGTCTTCTGGCGGCACCCGAGGGCATCGCCCGGATGAAGGAGGCGCATCCGGATGTTCCGATCGTGACGGCGGCGGTGGATGAGCGGCTGAACGAACACGGCTATATCGTGCCCGGCCTAGGGGATGCGGGCGACCGCATGTTCGGCACCAGATAGGGCTTTGTCCTTTACGTTTCCGGTGGCCTTTGGCATCCTGCCGGGACCAAGAACCGAGGCGGGTAATGCAGGTGAAAAGGCAGGTATTGTCGACCGCTCTTGTGACGTTCCTCACTGTGGGCGCCGCCGCTGCGCAGTCCGGCACGGAGCCGTACGCTCCGTCGGAGGAGCCGCCGGCGGGCTTTGAAGGGCACCGCTACGTCGACACGGCGGGCTGCGTCTTCCTGCGGGAAGACGCCGGCGGGACGGTGGCATGGAAGCCCCGGCTCGCGCGCGACCGCACGCCGATCTGCGGCGATGAGCCGACCTTTCCCGATGGTCCCCCGGCGGAGCTGCTGACGGCGAAAACGCCTGAGGCCGTGGCGCCCGAGATCGAGGCGCCGGAGGCCGAGACGCCCGAGCCGCAGGTTGCCGAGCCGCAGGTTGCCGAGCCGGCTGAGGCCCCGCCGCCCGCTGTGGCGGAGCCGGTCGAGCCGGAACCGGCCGCCGTCGCCGAGCCGGAACCGGCCGCTGTCGCAGAGCCGGAGGTCCGGGTTGGGGAGGTCGCATCGCTCTCGCGCGCGGAGGCGGCGGGCGGACGCTACATTCAGGTGGGCGCCTTCGTCGGAATGCCGCGGGTCGATCGCGCGGCGGCCAAGCTTTTCGAGCTCGGCTTTGGTGCGGCTGTGGTCGAGGAGCGCGCGAGGGGACGGAAGATAAATACCGTGCTTGCCGGGCCGTTCGATGACCCCGGCGCGCTGGCCGCTGCGCTGCAAGCGGTGCGCAGGGCGGGTTTCAGCGACGCCTTCCCGCGCCCCTAGTTGGCGCAGATTCCCTGAAGCGCGACCCAGTCGCTGTCCGACAGGATCGGGCCGGGCGGGGCGATCTTGCGGAACGGATCGGCCTCGATGAGGCCGAGCACGCTCTCGCCGCTCGGGTCGAGCATGTAGGCATAGGGCGTGGCGGGCAGGCCCGCCGCCGCGAAGCGCTTCAGGAGCCCCTGGTCCGTGACCGGCGCGGGCGCGCGGGCCAGCAGGCGTTCGCCGTAGCCCGCGAGCGCGCCCGCGGGCAGGTCGCCCGTGGTGAGCAGCGCCAGCGTCGCCCGCAGCCCGGCGTGGTCAAGAAGGTCGATCATCGGGTCGTCGGCGAGGAGGCGCTGGCTTTCCGCGAGAATTGCGCCGGCGGCGGGTTCGGGTGTGTCCTGCGCCTCGATCAGCGGCCGGGCTATGAGAATCAGGCCGCCGGGCAGGTGCGCCGCGCGGCCGAGCGCGTCGGGCACGACGATCACGTCGCCCGAGGCGCCGACGAGGTGGTTGCGCAGCCGCTGGAGCGCGGCGCGCCCCTCGGGCGCGGCGCAGGCCGGGCCGGTGAGCCGCGTGAGGTCGGCGAGAGCCGCGCGGCCGATCTCCTGGCGCTTGGAAAAGGGGAGCGCCTCGGCGGTGTGGCGAATCAGCGCCTGCGGCATCCAGGCGAGGCCGAGCGCGAGGACCGCGACGAGGAGCGCGCCAAGGAGGATGCCGCGAAGTCTTCCGGGATGCGGGCGGCGCGCCGCGATCAGGCGGTGGACCTTGGAGATCGCGGCGATCATCGCCTCGTCATCGATCTCGAGCTCTTCTCCGGCGTCGGGGCCGGGGCTGTAGAACGCGGGGCGGCGGCCTGGATTGCGGCGGTGGGTGGCGGGCAGCGACCAGTGGGTGAGCGCGCGGGCGCTGCGGGTCTCGGAGATCACCAGCGTCGCGTCGCCGAAGGACACGATGACCTCGCGCCTTTGCCCGTCGGCGGCGTCGCGCCACAGGCCGGTGCATTCCAGCCGCTGATATTCCTTGAGCGCCGTCATGGGCGGGGCGGGCCTGCTCGCTGCCTCGTTCGGGGCGAGGATAACCGATCGGCGGGGGGCGAACAATTGGGGAGCGGGCGCGCGGGTGTTCGGCGGCGGGGGGCTGTCTGCCCCCCCCCCGCGCCCCCCGAGGATATTTCGGGCAAGATGAAGTGTGGTGCGCGGTCAGAGGTCTTTCGCGCGGGCGCGGAGTTCGAACTTCTGGACCTTGCCGGTCGAGGTCTTGGGCAGGTCGCAGAAGACGATCTTCTTCGGGGTCTTGAAGCCGGCGAGCCGGGTGCGGACGAAGGCGATGAGGTCGGCCTCGGTCGCCTCGCGCCCCTCCTTCAGCTCGACGAAGGCGCAAGGCACCTCGCCCCATTTGTCGTCCGGTTTCGCCACCACGGCGCAGAGCGACACCGCGGGATGGTGCATCAGCGCGCCCTCGACCTCGACCGAGGAGACGTTCTCGCCGCCCGAGATGATGATGTCCTTGGCGCGGTCGGTGATCTTGATATAGCCGTCCTCGTGCTGGAAGGCGATGTCGCCGGAGCGGAAGAAGCCGCCCTTGAACGCCTCCGCCGTGGCCTTGGGGTTGCGGTAGTAGCCCTTCATCACGGCGTTGCCGCGGATCGCGATCTCGCCCACGGTCTGGCCGTCGCGCGGCACCGGATGGCCCTTCTCGTCGTGGACGGTGATGTCCTCCATCATCGGCATCAGGACCCCGGTGCGGGCCTTGATCGCCGCGCGCTCCTCCTGCGGCAGCGCGTCCCAGTCGTCGCGCCAGATGCATTCGGTGACATGGCCGTAGGTTTCGGTCAGGCCATAGACTTGGGTGACGCGGAAGCCCAATGGCTCGATCGCGGCGAGGGTCGCGGCGGGAGGGGGCGCGCCGGCGGTGTAGACCTCGACCACGTGGTCGAAGTTGCGGCGGTCGCCGTCCTTCGCGTTGATGATCGAGTTGAGCACGATCGGCGCGCCGCCGAAATGGGTGACGCCCTCGTCGGCGATCGCGTCGTAGATGTTCTTCGCGGTGATGTCGCGGCAGCAGACCACCGTGCCGCCGACGGTCGGCATCATCCAGGTGTGGCACCAGCCGTTGCAGTGAAAGAGCGGCACGATGGTGAGGTAGACCGGATGGATGCCGACCTTCCAGCTCACCGCCGTGCCCATCGAGAGCAGGTAGGCGCCGCGGTGGTGGTAGACCACACCCTTCGGCCGCCCGGTCGTGCCGGAGGTGTAGTTGAGCGCGAGGCTCTCCCATTCGTCCTCGGGTATCTTCCACGGCGCCGAGGCGTCGCCCGTGGCGAGGAGCGCCTCGTACTCGGTGTAGCGGCCGCTTGCCGGATGGCCGGCGTGCGGATCGGGAACCTCGATGATCTCGGGCGCCGGCCCCTCCATCAGCGCGACCGCCTCCTCGGCGAGCGGCAGGAAAGCGGTGTCGACGAGCGCGAGCTTCGCCTGGCCGTGGCCGAAGATGTAGCCGACCGTGTCGGCATCGAGCCGGGTGTTGATCGTGTTGAGGACGGCGCCCGCGGCGGGCACGCCGAAATGCGCCTCGGCCTGCGCGGGCACGTTCGGCAGAAGCGTGGCGACAACGTCGCCCGGCGCGATGCCGCGCCTGGCGAGCGCCGAGGCGAGCCGGCTCACCCGGTCATGGTACTCGGCGTAGCTGCGGCGGGTGGTCCCATAGACCAGCGCGGTATGGCCCGCGAACACATCCGCCGCCCGCGCGAGGAAGGAGAGTGGCGTCAGCGGCACGAAATTCGCCGCATTGCGTTCCAGCCCGGTTTCGTCCGCCATCCAGCCCATTTGGTCCTCCCCGACCGGTCCCGTGTCGCTAACGGACGCGATTATTGCCGATGGCTGAGATTGTTGGGAAGCATGAACCGACATCCGGAGAGACCATGGCGACCGCGACGATAATGCCCGAGACCAACCGCACATTGCTCGCCGCGGTCGCGATCCTCGGCTATGCGCTGGCGATCGGGTACACCGACAATTACGTCCAGGTGATCGCGCGCGAGGCCGGGCTCTGGCAGTTCCACGCGACCCGCACCGTGATGGCCTTCGCGATCGTGGCGCTGGTGGCGGTGCCGCTTGGCCTGAGGCTCCGGCCTCGGAAACCGGGGGCGGTCGCCTTGCGCAGCGCGATCCACGGGGTCGCGATGTTCATCTATTTCGGCTGCCTCGCCTTCCTGCCGGTGGCGACGGTGGCGGCGGGGCTCTTCACCGCGCCGATCTTCACGCTCCTGATCTCGCGCTTCGCCTTCGGCATCCCGATCGGCCCGTTCCGGGTCGCCGGCGTCGTGCTCGGCTTCGCCGGGGCGATTCTCGTGCTCGGGCCGGGGCAGGGCGGTGCGATCGGCCTGGCGACGGTGCTGCCGATCGCGGCGGGCGCGCTCTATGCGCTTGGCAATATCGCGACGCGGCAATGGTGCGAGGGCGAGAGTGCCGAGACGCTGCTTCTGGGCTTCTTCGCGATGCTCGGGTTCCTCGGCCTGATCGGCTGCGCGGTGTTGGCGCTCTGGCAGCCCGCGGTGCCGGAGGGCGCGGACGGGTTCATCCTGCGCGGGCTGGTCTGGCCCTCGCCGGATTTCCTCTTCTGGACCTTCGTGCAGGCGGCCGGATCGCTGATCGGCGTCGGGCTGATGATCAAGGCCTACCAGATCGCCGAGGCGAGCCGGGTGGCGATCTTCGAATATGTGATCCTGCCGGCCTCGGCCTTCTGGGCCTTCGTGCTCTGGGGCGATCTCCTCGACCTGCGGGCGGTGGCCGGGATCGGCCTGATCTTCGCGGCGGGCCTTATCATCGCGCTCCGGGGGCGCTAACCTCCGACGCCATGATCCTGTCGCGCGGGCGCCGCTACATCTTCATCCACATCCCGAAGACCGGCGGCACGGCGCTGTCGCTCGCGCTCGAGAACCGGGCGATGAAGGACGACGTGCTCGTGGGCGACACGCCGAAGGCGAAGCGGCGGAGGCGCCGGCTGAAGGGCATCGAGACCGCCGGGCGGCTCTGGAAGCACGCGACGCTCGCCGATATCGAGGGGCTGGCGCGCCCGGAGGAGATCGCCGCGTTCTTCGTCGTCACCCTCGTGAGCAATCCCTGGGACCGGGTCGTGAGCTATTACCACTGGCTGAAGGCCCAGAGCTTCGACCATCCCGCCGTGACGCTCGCGCGACGGCGCGACTTCAGCGGCTTCCTGAACGCTCCCGAAACGCGCGCGGCGCTCGCCGGCCACCCCTATGCGCGCTATGTCACGACCGGGGCGGGCCGCGAACGCTGCGACCTTTTCCTCCGGCTCGAACATCTCGACGAGGACATCCGCCCGTTCGAGGCGCATCTCGGCTTCCGCCTCGCGCCGCTGGCCGTCGCCAATTTGTCGGACCGCGCCTGGGACTGGCGCCGCTACTACAGCGACGCGGATGCCGGAACGGTCGCGGAGGTCTGCGCCGCCGACATCAGCCGCTTCGGCTACGCCTTCGACCCGGCCTGATCGTCTTCATTGCGGAATTACCCCACGGGGGGCCGGGGGTGTGAAACCCCCGGCTTCGCCCCCTCAGGCCGCCTTGGCCTCTGAGCCGAAGTGCCCGTAGAAGCCCTCGCCCTTCGCTGCCAATTCCCGCAGGAGCTTCGGTGCGGCGAACCGTGCGCCATGCGCCGCCTCGAGCCCCTCGCAGATCGCGACCGCCCGTTCCGCCCCGATCATGTCGAGCCAGGAGAACGGCCCGCCAGACCAGGGCGCGAAGCCCCAGCCGAGGATTGCGCCGACATCGCCCTCGCGGATGTCCTCGAGCACGCCTTCCTCCAGCGCCCGGACCGCCTCCAGCACCTGCGCCATCATCAGCCGGTGCTGGACCGCGCTCAGGTCGGGCTGGTCCCCGGACACCGGCCAGTTCTCGGCGAGACCCTCCCAGAGCCCGGTGCGGCCGCCCTTGTCGTCATAGGCATAGAACCCGGCACCCGCCTTGCGGCCCAAGCGCCCCTTGTCGGCCATCGCGAAGAGCACCTCGTCGACGGCGTTGTCGGGGTAGGCCGCGCCCATCGCCGCCTTCGTCGCCTTGGCGATCTTCACGCCAAGGTCGATCGAGGTCTCGTCAACAAGCTGCAAGGGTCCGAGCGGGAAGCCGAGGAGCTTCGCCGCGTTCTCCACCAGCGCCGGCTCCACCCCCTCGGCCACCATGCGGATCCCCTCGTTGATGTAAGGGATGATGCAGCGGTTGGCGTAGAAGAACCGCGCGTCGTTGACGACGATCGGGGTCTTGCGGATCTGGCGCACGAAATCGAGGGCCTTCGCCACCGCGACGTCGCCGGTCTCCTTGCCCTTGATGATCTCCACCAGCATCATCTTGTCGACCGGAGAGAAGAAGTGGATGCCGATGAACTGCTCCGGCCGCTTCGAGGCCTTCGCGAGGTCCGTGATCGGCAGGGTCGAGGTGTTGGTGGCGAAGATCGCGCCTTCGGGGATCACCGCCTCGGCCTTCGCCGTCACCTCGGCCTTCACGCCCATGTCCTCGAACACCGCCTCGACGATGAGGTCGCAGCCGGCAAGCGCGGCATAGTCGGTGGTGGCGGTGATCCGGCCGAGCACCTCTGCCTTCTTCTCCGCCGTGACCTTGCCCCGCTTCATGCCCTTGTCGAGAAGCCCGTCGGAATAGGCCTTGCCCCTGTCGGCGGATTCCTGGCTCGCGTCGATCAGCACCACCTCGATGCCGGCATTGGCCGAGACATAGGCGATGCCCGCGCCCATCATGCCGGCGCCGAGCACGCCGACCTTCGCCACCTTCTGGTCCGCGACGGCGGGCCGGTTCGCGCCCTTCTCCAAGGCCTCCTTGTTGAGGAACAGCGACCGGATCATGGCCGACGACGAGGGGTTCATCAGGATTTGCGTGAACCAGCGCGCCTCGATCTTCAGCGCGGTGTCGAAGGGCACCATCGCGCCCTCGTAGACCGCCGACAGAAGCGCCTTGGCCGCGGGGTAGACGCCTTGCGTCTTGCCGAGCACCATCGCGCTCGCGCCGACGAAGGTCATGAAGCCCGCCGGGTGGTAGGGGGCACCCCCCGGCATCTTCCAGCCCTTCTGGTCCCAGGGCTTGACGATCTCGGCATCGGTCGCCGCGAGCACCCATTCCTTCGCGCGTGCGAGCAGGTCTTCCGGCGCGACGACCTCGTCGATCAGCCCGGAGGCCTTGGCCTTCTTCGGATCGAGCATCTTGCCTTCCAGGAGCACCGGTGCCGCCGCCATCGCGCCGACCATGCGGGAAAAGCGGGTGGTGCCGCCGCCGCCGGGGAAGAGGCCGACGAGGATCTCGGGCAGGCCGATCTTCGCCTTCGGATTGTCCGCCATGATCCGGCGGTGACAGGCGAGCGCCACCTCGGTTCCGATCCCGGCGCATGTGCCGGGGATCGCGCAGACCACGGGCTTGCCGCCCTTCAGGGTCTTGGGATCCATGCCCGCGCGTTCGAGCTTTCGCAGGATATGGTGGCCCGACATGGTGAAGTCGAAAAGCGCCTGCGCGGGGTCGTCGCCCGACTCTTCGCGGATCTTCGCGAGCACGTTAAGGTCCATGCCGCCGGCGAAGTCCTTCTTTCCGGAGGTGACGATGATGCCCCTGACCTTGTCGTCGGAGAGCGCACGGTCGACCATCTCGTCGACCAGCCCGAAGGCCTCGCGGGTCATGACGTTCATCGACTTGCCGGGCACGTCCCAGATGAGGGTGGCGACGCCGTCGGCGTCCACGGAATAGGTGAAGTCGCTCATGTTCTGTCTCCCTGGTAGGGCGTGCCGTCCTTGTGGGTGAAGGTCGCCTTGCCGTCCTTCAACTCCACTTCCAGATCGACATCGGAGTAGGTGGCTTTTTCGGGGTTCATGCGGGAGCCGATCACGAGGAACCGTGCCTCTGCCCCGCTTCTGTTAATGAAATGATGCCCGTTCGGATCGCCGGCCGGGAAGGCCGCGCAGTCGCCCACCCGCATCACCGTCTCGCCCGCGTCCTGCACGAGCGTGCATTCGCCTTCTGTCACCATCACGAACTCGTCCTCGCGGTGGTGCCAGTGGCGCAAAGACGAGAGGGCGCCGGGCGCGAGGATCACCTCGTTCGCGCCGAACTGCGTCAGCCCGCCGGCGTCACCGAGGCGGAGCGAGGAGCGCCCAGCCATCTGGCTGGCATAGGGCTCGGGGTAGATGGAGCCGGTCTTGACCGGAACCGTCGTCTTGTCGATCACCGGCATCGGTCAGACCCGCTCGATGATGGTGGCCGCGCCCATGCCGGAAGCGATGCAGAGCGTGGCAAGCCCGGTGCCTTTGCCTGTGCGTTCGAGTTCGTCGAGGAGCGTTCCGATGATGATCGCGCCGGTGGCGCCGAGGGGGTGGCCCATCGCGATCGAGCCGCCGTTGACGTTGACCTTGCCCGCATCCACGTCGAAGGCCTGCATGAAGCGCAGGACGACCGACGCGAAGGCCTCGTTCACCTCGAAAAGGTCGATGTCGGAGACCTTCATGCCCGAGTCCTTCAGGATCTTTTCCGTCACCGGCACCGGACCCGTGAGCATGATCGTCGGATCGGTGCCGATCTTCGCGGTGGCCCGGATCCGGGCGCGGGGTTTCAGCCCGTGCGCCGCGCCGAATTCCCTGTTGCCGATGAGGAGGGCCGCCGCGCCGTCGACGATGCCGGAGGAGTTGCCGGCGTGGTGGATGTGGTTGATCCGCTCCAGATGGGGATATTTCATCAGAGCGATCTTGTCGAAGCCGGGCATGACCTCGCCCATGTCCCGGAAGCTCGCCTTGAGGGCGCCGAGGGTCTGCATGTCGGTGCCGGGGCGCATGTATTCGTCATGGTCGAGAATGGGCAGGCCGTTCTGGTCGCGGATCGTCACGATGGACTTCGCGAAACGCTTCTCCTCCCAGGCCTTCGCGGCGCGGTTCTGGGATTCCACGGCCAAGGCGTCGGCCTCGTCGCGGGTGAAGCCGTATTCGGTCGCGATAATGTCGGCCGAGATGCCCTGCGGTACGAAATAGGTCTTCATCGCGAGGCTCGGATCGACGGCGATCGCCGCACCGTCCGAGCCCATCGCGACGCGGCCCATCATCTCGACCCCGCCGGCGATGTAAGCCTGGCCGGCGCCGCCCTTCACCTGGTTGGCGGCAAGGTTCACCGCCTCCATGCCGGAGGCGCAGAAGCGGTTGATGGCGAGGCCGGGGATGCGCTCGTCGAGGTCGGAGAGCAGGACGGCCGAGCGGGCGAGGCAGCCGCCCTGTTCGCCGACTTGCGTCACATTGCCCCAGATCACGTCCTCGACCGCGTGACCGTCGAGCCCGTTGCGCTCCTTCACCGCGTTCAGAATCCTCGCCGAGAGCGCGACGGAGGTCACCTCGTGCAGGCTGCCATCGGCGCGGCCCTTGCCGCGGGGGCTGCGGACGGCGTCGTAGATAAAGGCTTCGGTCATCAAGTCCTCCGGTCAGTTCGGCGCCCGGTCGGCGGGATTGCCGGGCATCAGGTCATAGGGGTGTTTCCAGCCGGGCAGGGCGGAGATGTTGCCCAGCCAGCGGTCGATTTCGGGCCAGTCCTTGGCGTCAAAGCCGAAGGGCTCGGGGTAATAGAGGTAGCCGCAGGCCGAGATGTCGGCGATGGTCGGGCACGCGCCGACGATCCAGTCGCGGGACTTCAGATGGGTGTCGAGCGTCGCGTAGGCGTTTTTCAGGCGCGCCTGCAGGAAGTCGATGACCTCCTTCGGGCGCTTCGCCTCGGGCAGGAAATTCATCAGGAACCGGATCGTTCCGGCCTGCGAGGACATCTTGTGATTGTCCCAGAGCACCCAGCGCAGCACTTCTTCGGCCTCGCCTTCGGCGCCGCCGAACCTGCCGGTCCGGGTCACGGCGTGGTACATGATCGCGCCGGATTGGCTGATCACGGTGCCCTCCTCCTCGAAGACCGGCACCTCGCCCATCACGTTGAGCTTGCGGAACTCCGGGCTGCGGGTCGCGCCGTCGAAGAAATCGACGAAGACCGGTTCCCAGTCGTAGCCCGAAAGCTCGAGTGTCAGTGCCGCCTTGTAGGCGTTGCCGCTCTCGCCGAAGCAGTGGAGTTTCGCCGTCATGCCGCGCTCCCTTGGCTGGCGGCGGGAGTGGGGGCTTCGCGCCCCCACACCCCCGCGGAGTATTTCCTCAATGAAGAAGAACGGCTTGTTAACCAGAATCGGGCGACCCTTTCCGTGCGGTACAGGCTGGGGAGCCGATGACCGCCAATGGAGAAGTCGCCCCGGTCTTCCCGAGAAGCACCCGCATCGGTCGGGCCGGCGGGGAAGCCGGGGCGCGCCTGCTGCTTCTTCATTGTCCAAATACCCATTCCACCCTCTCCATCCCGCGCCTCACGCCGTCCGCTCATCAAGCCCGGCCTTGAAGAGCCGCACACGGTGGCCGAGCGTTGCGGGGTCCGTCACGCTGGCGAAATGCTCGAAGACGAAGGTCAGCGCCTCGTCGGTCGTCAGCCCGGTTTCCGCCGCGAAGCGGGTGAGCCTGCGGTAGGCGTCGTTGGTCATCGCGGCGGGGAAGCGGCGGGTCAGGCGCAGGCGTTTCGGCATTCTCGTCTCCGGCGTGGGAGGCGCCCGCCCCCGGCGGGCGCCCGGTCGTGCACGAGGTCTTCCGCGAAAGCTTAGAACGCCTCCGCCGGCAGGCTCATCACAGGTTCGGCACCCGACCGGATCCGCGCGAGGTGGGTCGCGGTCAGCGGCAGCTGGCGCGCCATGTAGTAGCGCCCGGTCGCGAGCTTCGTCTCGTAGAAGGCGCGGTCGGAGGCGCCGTTCGCAAGCGCGGCCTGCGCCGCCTTCGCGGAGCGGGCCCACATCAGGCCGAGGCAGACATGGCCGAAGAGATGCATGAAGTCGTAGGAGCCGGACAGCGCGGCATTGGGGTTCTTCATGCCCTCGGCCATGAAATACATGCCCGCGGCCTGGAGATCCTTGGAGGCGGCCTTCAGGGGTTCGAGGAAGTCGGCGTTCAGCGCCTCGTCGCCCTCGTTCTCCTTGATGAAGCCCTTCACAATCTCGAAGAAGGCCATCACCGGCTTGCCGCCGTCGGCCGCGAGCTTGCGGCCGACGAGATCGAGCGCCTGCACGCCGTTCGCGCCTTCGTAGATCATGGTGATCCGGGCGTCGCGGGCGAACTGCGACATGCCCTGTTCCTCGATATAGCCGTGGCCGCCGAAGATCTGCTGGGCGTTCACCGCGGCCTCGAAGCCCTTGTCGGTCAAAAAGCCCTTGATCACCGGCGTGAGGAGCGAGATCAGCCCCTCGGCTGCCGCGTCGTCGGAGCGGTGGGCGCGGTCGAGAAGCGCTGCGCCCCAGAGGACGAAGGCGCGCGCGCCCTCGAGGAAGCTTTTCTGGTCCATCAGGTTGCGGCGGATGTCGGGATGGACGATCAGCGGGTCGGCCGGACCTGAGGGGTTCTCGGCCCCGGTCACGGCACGGCCTTGGAGCCGCTCCTTGGCATAGGTGACGGCGGCCTGGTAGGCGGGCTCGGCCACCGCGTAGCCCTGGATGCCGACCGCGAGCCGCGCCTCGTTCATCATCGTGAACATCGCGGACATGCCGCGGTGCAGCTCGCCGAGGAGATAGCCCACGGCACCGTCGTAGTTCATCACGCAGGTGGCGTTGCCGTGGATGCCCATCTTCTCCTCGATCTTGCCGACCGAGACGCCGTTGCGCCGCCCGAGCGAGCCGTCCTCGTGCACAAGGAACTTCGGCACGATGAAGAGCGAGATGCCGCGCGTGCCCTCGCCGCCGCCCGGCGCCTTGGCGAGGACGAGATGCACGACGTTCTCGGCCATGTCGTGGTCGCCCGCCGAGATGAAGATCTTCTGGCCGGTGATCCGGTAGCTGCCGTCATCCTGCGGCTCGGCCTTCGTGCGGATCTGGCCGAGATCGGTGCCGCAATGCGGCTCGGTCAGGTTCATAGTGCCGGTCCAGTCGAGGCTGATCATCTTCGGCGCATAGGTCGCCTTCTGCGCCTCGGTCCCGTGGGCGAGGATCGTGCCGACCGCGCCGTGGGTCAGGCCCTGGTACATGTTGAAGGCCATATTGGCGGAGACGAAGATCTCGCCGACGGCCGTGTACATGATCGTTGGCAGGTTCTGCCCGCCATAGGCCTCGGGCAGGTCGAGCCCGTTCCAGCCGCCGGCCTTCATCGCCTCGAACGCCGCCTTGAAGCCCTCGGGCGTGTAGACGACCCCGTTTTCCAGCCGGCAGCCCTCGCGGTCGCCGCTCGCGTTCAGGGGCGCGAGCACGTCGCGGGCGAGCTTGCCCGCCTCTTCGAGGATCGCCGAGGTGAAGTCCGGCTCGAGCTCGCCGTAGCCCGGCACGTCGCTCGACGAGACCTCCAGAACCTCGTTCAGGACGAATTGCATGTCGCGGGTCGGTGCCGTGTAGCTCATGTCGGGTTTCTCTCAGGGTTGTTATTCGGAGGTCTTTGCCTTCTCGGCCATCAGCCGGTCGCCCATATCGATCATCTCGGCGAGCTCGGAGATGAGCGTGTCGAGATCGTCGCGCTGCCGCCGCATCTCGGCGAGCCGCTCGCGGGAGCGGGCGACGACTTCGCGGATCTGGACCTGGTGCTGGTCGTCCATGTCGTAGAGGTCGAGAAGCTGGCGGATGTCCTCGAGGCTGAAGCCGAAACGCTTGCCGCGCAGGATCAGCTTGAGCCGGCCGCGGTCGCGCCGGGTGAAGAGCCGCTTCTGGCCGTCGCGGATCGGGTAGAGAAGCTCCTTCGCCTCGTAGAAGCGAAGCGTCCGCGGGGTCACATCGAAGGTCTCGCACATTTCGCGAATGGTCATCAGTGTATCTGTCATCGGTCGCCGTCCCATGATTGTCGTAGCGTCATGTTACGGGAAATTGGTCAGTTGCCCACACCATACAAGCGAAGCTTACGCGCACGTCACTGTAACGTGGCGTCAGAAAATTCGTGACGTAATGTCGTTAATGATTGACCCAGCGTCAGGGACATTTTCTTAGGCCGCCGAAGGCCGTGAAATCAGCGTTTCAGAGAGTCGGCAGTCCTGTCGCGCAGCTCCCGGAGGTCGGCGATGGTGGCGTCGAGCTCGTCGCGCTGGCGTGAGAGTTCGCCGAGCTGGCGGTCCGCCATGTCGATCCAGACCTGGTACTGTTCCTCGGTGCCCTTCGCGTCGTAGAGCAGGAGCCACTGGCGGATTTCTTCGAGGCTGAAGCCGAAGCGGCGGCCGCGCAGGATCAGCGTCATCCGCGCCACCTCGCGCGGGGTGTAGAAGCGCGACCGGCCGTCCTTCTGCGGCGCCAGAAGCTCGATGTATTCGTAGTAACGCAAGGTGCGGGGCGTGACGTCGAAACGCGCGCACATCTCTTTGAAGCTCAAGAGCTCATCCGGCATGGCGGTCCTCCTCGCGCGAAACCTAGCCGCAGGAGAACCGCCAGACAACTCGGATGAGAGGCCCGGTCAGTTGAGGAAGCCGGGTGCGAAGAAGTAAAGGCCGTAGGCCACGATCAGGGCCGGGATCGTCGAGAAGACGGTGGCCATGATCGCCGCGCGGGGCGCGAGCGCGATCGCCGGGAAGAGCGCGTCGCCGTCGTTCGAGATCGCGTTGGCGAGAAGCGCCGAGAACGGGATCGCACCGTTGACGTAGAGCGTCGCGACAAGAACCTGCGGCCCGCAGCCGGGGATGAAGCCGATGGCGGCGCCGATCAGCGGCAGCACCGGCGCGATCGACTGGAAGAGCGCCTTGAGGTCGAGCCCGGCATAGGCGGCGGCATAGTCGTAGGCGAGATAGGCGATGATCACCCAGACTGAGATGAACGAGGTTTCCTCGGCCATCCGGGTCACCGGGCGGTCGGCCGGGTTGGTCATCGCGGTCACGGGCGAGATGGTCCAGATCGCGAGGCCGGTGAAGACGCCGGCGAGTGCGAAGACCGCGACCGGCACGCCGAGGATCTGGGTGATCTCGATCTGGCCGATCTGCGCGGCGCCGACGATCAGGCCGGGGATTGCGGCGGCGAGATAGGCGTAGTCGCGCAGGCGGGTCTGGCCGATCCGCGGCGCAATCTCGCAGGCCCCGCCCTGCGGGCGGTAGTCGACGGCGACGTAGCGGTCGATGAGCCAGCCGGTGAGGATGCCGGCCGTGAACTGGATCGGCAGGAGCACCAGCGCCGCTTCGGGCCGGGTCGCGATCAGCAGGAACGCCGCGTCGCCCATCGTCGCCGTCAGCGTCGCCACCACCGCACCGAAGGAGACCTTGCCCGAGGCATAGGCCGCCACTACCACGACCGCGCCGCCGCAGCCGGGCGTCGCGCCGAGGAAGGCGGCGATCGGTACCTGCATCGTCTTGGCCTTGCCCATCGCCACGCCCATGTCGAAGCGGAAGAGCTTCTCGAGCCCGTAGAAGAGGAGAAGCGTCGCCGCGACGAAGGCCGAGACCTGGACGAAGGCATCCTGCATCAGTCCGCGCGTGAGCGCTCCGAGTTCGCCCGGCGCCAGCGCAAGCGCGACGAGCGCGGCCACCAGCAGAAGGCGGCGCGGGCGGAACTGACCGAGGCGCGCGAGGCCGATTTCGGGCAGGGCGGTAGTGTTCACGTCCGGGCTGTGCATGGTATCCTGCGATTGCGAATTATTCTCAATTGCGGAAGATAGCACTTGCGACGGATTTGGCAAGCGCCAATAAATCGGCCGGCGGAACTTTGCGGGGACGACGGCATGAATGAGCAGAAGCAGGCGCTTGCGCGGCAGTTCATCGAGGCGATCCCCTATTCGCGCGCGCTCGGCATGGTGCTCGACGAGATCAGCGACGGGGTGGCGGTGATCTCGATGCCCTATGACGCGCGCATCGTCGGCGACCCGGAGACGGGAGTGATCCACGGCGGCGCGGTGTCCGCGCTGATGGACACTTGCGGCGGGGCGGCGGTGATGAGCCATCCGTCCAATCCCGGCGGCACCGCGACGATCGACCTCAGGATCGACTACATGCGGCCGGCAAAGCCCGGCCAGCGCATCACCGCGCGGGCGGAATGCTACAACATCACCCGCACGGTCGCCTTCGTCCGCGCCACCGCCCATGACGAGGACCTGAGCCGCCCGGTCGCCACCGCGACCGGCGCCTTCACCGTAGAACGCGCGGAGGGCAGGGCATGACCCGGCGGCCGAAACCCGAACCCGTGCAGGTCGTGAAGGAACGCCGCGACGCGGCCCTGCGGGCGATCGTGCACGGCGTGCCCTTCATCCAGTTTCTCGGCATCGAGTTCGAGCGGCGCGGCGACGAGTTGACCGCGGTGTTGCCCTTCGGCGAGCGGCTGATCGGCAATCCGCTCTTGCCCGCGCTGCATGGCGGGGCGACGGCGGCTTTCCTCGAGGTCGCCTCGATCATTGAACTTTCGTGGTCGCTGATCTGGGAGGAGATGGAGAGCGGCCGGCTCGATCCCAAGACGCTCGATCCCGGCCATCTGCCGCGGCTGCCGAAGACCATCGACTTCACCGTCGACTACCTGCGCACCGGCCTGCCGCGCGACGCCTATGCGCGGGCGCGGGTGAACCGCTCGGGGCGGCGCTATGCCTCGGTCCATGTCGAGGCCTGGCAGGACAACCGCTCGCGGCTCTTCGCGCAGGCGACCGGGCATTTCCTGATGCCGGGCCGCGGGGATGGATGAGATCACCCACCGGCGGGTCCTGAGGATCGCGCTGCCGATCGTCCTGTCGAACGCGACCGTGCCGCTGCTGGGCGCGGTCGATACCGGGGTGGTCGGCCAGATGGGGGAGGCGGCGCCGATCGGCGCGGTGGGCGTTGGCGCGGTGGTGCTCGCGGCGCTCTACTGGATATTCGGCTTTCTGAGGATGGGCACCTCGGGCCTCGTCGCGCAGGCGCACGGCGCGCAAGACCCCGCCGAGACCGGGGCGATCCTGATGCGGGCGCTCATGATCGGCCTCATGGGCGGGTTCGCCTTCATGGTGCTGCAGGTGCCGCTCTTCCACGCGGCTTTCCTGCTCGCGCCGGCCTCCGAGGAGGTGGAGCGGCTGACGCGCGCCTATCTCGCGATCCGGATCTGGGGAGCGCCGGCGACGATCGCGCTCTATGCGGTCACCGGCTGGCTGATCGCGGTCGAGCGCACGCGCAGCGTGCTGGTGCTGCAGCTCTGGATGAACGGGCTCAACATCGGGCTCGATTTCCTCTTCGTGCTTGGCTTCGGCTGGGGCGTCGAGGGCGTCGCGGTGGCGACGCTGATCGCGGAATGGACCGGGCTCGGGCTCGGGCTCTGGCTCTGCCGGGGGGCGTTCGCGGGCGGGCAGTGGCGCGACTGGGCCCGGGTATTCGACCGGGTGCGGGTGGCGCGGATGATGCAGGTGAACGGCGACATCATGGTGCGGTCGGTCGTGCTGCAGGGGGCCTTCACCACCTTCGTCTTTCTCGGCGCGGGCTTCGGCGACGTGACGCTGGCGGCGAACCAGGTGCTGCTCCAGTTCCTCGAGATCACCGCCTACGGGCTCGACGGCTTCGCCTTCGCCGCCGAGACGCTGGTGGGCCAGGCGGTGGGCGCGCGGCGCGCGTCCCATGTGCGCCGCGCCGCGGTGGTGACGAGCCAGTGGGGAATCGGTGGAGCCCTGGCGCTCGGCGCGGGCTTCTGGCTCGCGGGGCCGTGGCTCATCGACCTGATGACGACGGAACCCGAGGTGCGGCTTGCCGCGCGCTCGTTCCTGCCGTGGATCGCGCTGGCGCCGGTGATCGGCATCGCGAGCTGGATGTTCGACGGCATCTTCATCGGCGCGACGCTGTCGCGCGAGATGCGCAACGCGATGCTGGTCTCGGTCGCGATCTATGGCGTGGCGCTCGCGGTCCTGCCGGGGGCCTTTGGCAATCACGGGCTCTGGGCGGCGCTGATGGTGCTCAACGTCGCGCGGGGGGCGACGATGGCGCTGCGTTACCCGAGGGCCGAGCAGGTGGCGGCCTGAGCGCCGGAGTGACCCAAGACCGGGATTCCTCCAGCCCCGGCTCTGATGGCGTGACCGCTCTCCCTTGTGGGTCATTGCAGGCCCACCTTGGAACACCGATGGTGTCGGGGGGCGGTGTTACTACACTTGGGCACACCTTCCGCCCCGTTATCGCTGTGAAGACCGCCGCGCCGGGGGGTATTCTGGATTCGGAGAGGGGGTGCTTGGCGCCTGCTTGACCGGGTAGTGCCAAGCAGCGGGGAGGCGAAATTCAGGCGCCGGTTTCCCGCGGGCAGGGGTGCCCGGCCTCATCCCCAAGATTCTGATCGGGCACCCCTGTCAGTTTCTCGCAGCGAACCGGGAACTGCGAGAGGTGCCCGCTCACGCGGGCTTGTCGAACGTCAATGGCGTGGTCGATCCTGTGGTCATCACGATGACTTGCAGCCGATAATTCTGATGTAATGGGCGTTGTTGCAGAACTCGGCGCCGGAAGGATTCACGTTGCGAATCCGGCAGTTTAAGACGCTCGGCATGAACAAGCCCGAACCTGCCCGCTACCGCACGACGAACTGGAAGTCCTACAATGAAGCGCTGAGGCGTCGCGGATCATTGCTGATCTGGCTCGACAAGGACATGGTGTGGCTTGCCGCCAGGGCCGGGTGTTCAGGCCGGCCACCGGTATATTCCGATGCCGCGATACAGTTCTGCCTGATGGTGAAGGTGCTGTTCGGCCTACCGCTTCGGCAGACGACGGGGATGGTGTCCAGCATCCTCCAGATGGCCGGGCTGGATTGGCCGGTCCCCGACTTCTCGACCCTGAGCCGCAGGCAGAAGAACATCACCGTCGGTATCTCGAGCCGCCGGTCGCCGGGTCCGCTGAACCTGTTGGTAGACAGCACAGGGATCAAGTTCCTGGGCGATGGCGAATGGCTGGCCCGCAAGCATGGCACCCATCGCAGACGCCAATACCGCAAGATGGGATGGTTGCCGCCCACCCCTGACGGCATCGCAATGTGCCAAGGTCGTGGTGTCGAGGCCACGTAGCGGAGAGGACGGCAAATGAAGGATACGATGATCGGGGTAGATCTGGCAAAGA
>NZ_JAOVQO010000027.1:0-30637 GCF_025673475.1 Albidovulum salinarum
CTCCGACAGGATCCGCATCGAGGTCCGGTGGATCGCCTCGACCTGATCGGGCGTCGCGAGTTCCAGCGGCGCGTAGGGGTTCTGGACGTCCCGGAATTCAAGCTGGGAGATCGCCCCTCCGCCGCGGTTCGTCCTGGATCTGCGTCCGCCGCCGCGCCGTTCTTCGCTCATGGTTGCCATTCCTTCAGTAGCCCCGTTCGGGGTCGACGATGTTGTGAAGCGCCGCGCCGCGCCGGTAGCGGTCGAGGTTCTCGGCGAACATCGCGACGGATTTCTCGGCCCAGCCGTCGTAGACCGAGGAACAATGCGGCGTCAGGATCACGTTATCCATCGCCCAGAGCGGATGGTCGGCGGGCAGTGGCTCGGTCGCGAAGACGTCGAGCGCCGCACCCTTGAGCGGGCCGTCCTGCAGGGCGGCGATCAGGGCCGGCTCGTCGCAGACCCCGCCGCGCGAGACGTCGATCAGGACCGCGCCGGGCTTCATGGCTGCGAAGGCATCGGTTCCGACCAGGCCGCGGGTCGAGGGCAGGAGCGGCACCGAGACCAGCACGAAATCGGCGCGGGGCCAGAGTGCCGGCAGCGCCTCCATCCCGTGTACCTCGTCCACATGGTTCGTGGGCTGCGGCCGTGCGCGCACCCCGAGTACCGTCATTCCCATCGCCCTGGCGCGCCGCGCAACGGCCTGTCCGGTCTGGCCGAGGCCGAGGATCAGGAGCGTGCGCCCCTCGATCGGCGTCACCCGCCCCGCGGTCCAGCGCCGCTCTGCCTGGGCCCTCGCGAAGCCGCGCAGGTCGAGCGAGAAGGCCAGCATCGCGCCGAGCGCGTATTCCGCCATCATGTCGGCCGCGGCACCGGCGGCATTCGTGACGGTCACCCATTCCGGATCCCAGGGCGCGAGGTGGTCGGTGCCCGAACCGCCGACCGAGATCCAGCGCAGGGTGCCGCTGTCGAGGAGTGCTGCGCGCGGGAAGCCGGGTGTGCCGGCGAAGCGGACCGAGTAGACCACCTCTGCGCCGGTTTCGGTGAGCATCGCGGGCAGGTCCGCGTAGCTGTCGCAGGTATGGACCGTCAGGTCCGGATGCGCGCCGGCGACGATAGCCCGTGCGGCCTCGGGCGCGTCGGTGTGCAAAAGGACAATGGGTGATCGGATGGTCACGGGTGGCCTCCTCCATGCCGGATCGTGCGCAATACCGCAGCGCTCGCCGCGATGTCGAAGAAGACTTCCGCCGCGCCGCCACGCCGGATAACCACCGCATCGACTTCGGCGAAGCGGGTCTGCGCGATCGCTTCCGGGACGAAGCGCCTGGGCCGAAGATCGACTGCGCAGAGCCGGGCGAGCGCATCCTCGAGCGCACGCCCGTCGAGATGCAGCCAGGCCCAGGCCTCCTCGCGCCAGCTCGAAAAGCCCTTCGGACCCGGGGCGGCCTCCCAGCGGGCGCAGAGCGCCGTGAGTGCCTCCGGTGCGGCGGGATCGCCGAGCAGGGTGATGTCATTGGGCCCGAGCCGCAGGACTGTGAAACCGGACGACAAGCTAAGTCGGTTCGGTGCGGGAAGCGCCACCCCCGCGTCGGACAGCCAGTCGGCGCTGCCCGGCCCCTTCAGGCCGAACCGCGGCCAATGGCTGCGGTCGCTTACGGAAAGGTCGTCACGTTGGCCCAGAAGGGGCGCGACATCCTCGGCCGCGCCGCCTGGGAAAAAGGGACAGGTCTGGGTCGCCTGCATCGTCAGATCTCCTGCCGGCGGTTCTCGGGATCGACGAAGGCATGCCCGGCGACCCGGCCCGTCACGAGCTTGCCGCTGCGCGCGCGGATCGTGACCTCGGTTCCCGGCGCAGCATCCTCGACATGAGTATAGGCGAGAGCGATCACCCGGCCGAGCGTTGGAGAATGGGCGACCGAGGTGACATGCCCCACCGGTTCACCGCCCCGCAGGACGAGGCAGCTTTCGCCGGGCGCCTCGGTGCCGGGCTCGAAGATCAGGCCGATAAGGCGGCGGCTTTCGCCAAGGCGGCGGCGCATCTCCAGCGCGCGCTTGCCGACGAAGAACGCCTTCATCTTCGATACCGCCCAGCCGAAACCGAGTTCGTCGGGCGAGGTCAGCGCGTCGGTATCCTGGCCGATCAGAATGTGGCCCTTCTCGAGCCGCAGGATCCGGCTCGCCTCGAGCCCGTAAGGCCGAAGCCCGAGAGGTGCGCCGGCCGCCATCACCGCGTCCCAGAGCGCGGGGGCATGGCTCGACGGGCAGTGCAGTTCGTAGCTGAGTTCGCCCGTGAAACCGATCCGCATGACGCGCACAGGGATCCCGGCGACCACACCGATGCGGCCTTCGAGATAGGGAAAACCCGCAGGCGAGAAGTCGATGTCGGAGCTGAGCGCCTGGAGCGCGTCGCGCGCCTTCGGGCCGGTGATGTTGAGGCCGGAAAAGGCCGCGGTCAGGTTCGCGACATCAACGCGCATCCGCCATTGGGCGTTCCACAGCGCCATGTCGGCGTAGACCCGCGCCACCGCCCCGGTCGTTGCGGTGACGTAGAAGACGTCGTCTGCCATGCGGAAGGCGACGCCGTCGTCGATCACCGCTGCCATCTCGTTCAGCATCAGGCAGTAGCGGACCTTGCCGACGGGCTGGTTCGCATGCGCCATCGTGTAGAGCCGGTCGAGAAAGGCGCCGGCATCGGGGCCGCGCACCTCGAGCTTGCCGAGCGTCGAGACGTCGAGCAGTCCCGCGCCTTCGCGCACCGCGCGCACCTCTTCGGTGATCCGCGCCACCCGGTCGCCCCGGCCGTAGAGATAGGGCCGCCACCAGGCGCCGACGGGGCGCATCTCGGCCCCGGCCTCAAGGTGGCGGGCATGGAGCGCGGTGCGGCGCTCCTCGACATGCCCGTGCCCGGCGAGTGCGCCGAGCGTCTCGGGCCCGACCGGCGGCCGCGCCGTGGTGACGCCGGTCTCGGCGACGCTACGCCCGGTCGCGGCGGCGACGATCCGCGCCGTGGCGAGTGCCGAGTGGCGACCCTGGCTCGGCCCCATGCCGACGGTTGAGAACCGCTTCACCAACTCAAGCTCGCGGTACCCTTCCCTGACCGCGTTCACGATGTCCTTGACCTGCAGGTCCTCGTCGAAATCGACGAAGTCGCGGCCCTTGGGGTGGGGGTTGAGCGGCTGTGCGCAATGGGCAAGGGCAAGCTCTAGATCCTGGCAGGGCGAGACGTCCCCGGCGTCGATATCCAGCGCGCGGAGCGCCGCCACGGCGGCGCGCCGGCCATCGGCGATCACCGCGGAGGTGCTGGCATGGCCCGCGACCGAGCCGGCAAGGTGCAGGCCGTCGCGCGCGAGGTCGAGCGAAAAGCGGCAGGTCGCGTCATCATAGCCGAGCCGGGCACCGGCCTGGCAGGGAAGTTGCCAGGAAGGCGCATGCCCGACCGAGATCGCGACGAGGTCGCAGTCGATCCAGCGCCCGCCCACTTGCACTGCCTCCACGTGGGTGCCGCCGCGTGCCGCCTCGATCCGTCCGGTCAGGATCTCGGCCCCGGCCGAACGCAGGCGCCCGATCCGCTCGGCATGGCCGGGCAGGTCGCGCGGCAGGACCAACGCAGCAATCCGGGTGCCGGCATCAAGCAGGTCCTCGGCGGCGCCAAGGCCGTCGGGCGTTCCGGCGAGGATCACCGAGCGGGTGCCGGGGCGCACCCCATAGTGGCGGATCAGGCGGCGCACAGCGCCGCCGGTCAGGATGCCGGGCAGATCGTTGCCGCGAAACACCGCCGGCTGTTCGATTCCGCCGGTCGCGAGGATCACCTCGCGCGCCCGGCACCGATGCAGCGCCTTGCCGCGGATGAGCGGCAGCCAGTTGTCCTCGAACCAGCCATTGCAGACCGTACCGGTCATGATCCGGAGCGCGGGCAGCGCCTCTGCCCGCGCAACGAGGGCCGTGAGATCGACCTCCGCCTCGGGCGCGTAAGTCAGACGCCCGCCAAGGTCCGGGCTCTCGTCGCAGAGGATCACGTCGGCACCGGCCTCGGCCGCCTCGATCGCGGCGGCAAGCCCGGCGGGGCCGGCGCCGACGACGAGGATGTCGCAGTGCAGGTGGGACTTGTCGAAGCCATCGGGCCGGGCGGCGAGGTCGACCATGCCGAGCCCGGCCTTGGCGCGGATCAGCGGCTCCCACCATTTCAGCCAGGCCTTGCGTGTCGGCCCCATGAAGGTGCGGTAGTAGAAACCCACCGGCATGAAGCGGCCGAGCCGGTCCATCACCGCATCACGGTCGCGCGCGAGGCTGCCGTTGACGTTCTGGGCGCTTACCACCATGCCCTCGGCAAGCGGCGTCAGATCGGCGGCGAGGTTCGGCTCGGACCCGACCTGGACCAGCGTGTTGGCTTCCGCACCCGCCATCGAGAAGGCGCCGCGCGGGCGGTGATACTTGAACGAGCGCGACAGCATCCACTGGCCAGAGGCGGCCAGCGCGCTGGCGATGGTGTCGCCTTCGTAGCCGGTGAAGCGCTGACCCTCGAAGCTGAAGGAGATGGGCCGGGACCGGTCGATCCGGCTGCCGAAGGGGGCGTCGAGCCGGGTCATGCGCCGGGCTCCAGTTCCGAAGGATCGAAGGTGCGGATCACGGCGTTGGTGACGGTATGGCGCTCGGCGAGGAAGACGTAGTTCGACGGCCGGTGGCGCCACCATTCGAGCATCGCGCCGGGCCGGTTCTCGGCCCGGAAGAGGTGCCGCGCCCAGTCGGCATCGGAAAGCGCATCCGGATCGGGGCGCTCGCGCAGCGGGCCGAGATACTGGAACTCTTCGATGTTGCGGGGACCGTTCAGGGGACAGGAAAGCAGTTTCATCTCAGTGACTCGCCGCGGTGGCGCCCATTTCGTTCAAGAGCGCGAACCGCTCGAAGCGCTCAAGCGCGAAGGGTTGAAGGATCTCCGGCACGCGGCCGGTGGCAATGCATTCGGCCATGCGCTTGCCCGCGACCGGTGTCGCCTTGAAGCCCCAGGTGCCCCAGCCGCAATCGAGCCAGAGCCCGTCCACCGGACTTTCGCCCATGATCGGGCTGTAATCCGGCGTCATGTCGGTGATCCCGGCCCATTGCCGGAGGAGCCGCAGGTTCTTCAGGAATGGGAAGAGATGCACCGCGCCCTCGGCCAGATGCTCCTTCATGTCGAGCGTCGAGCGGGTGGAATAGAGCTGGTACGGATCCGAGCCGCCGCCGATCACCATCTCACCGCGCGAGGATTGCACCAGATAGGTGTGCAGGCTCACCGAGGAGACGAGCGTGTGGAGCCAGGGCTTGACCGGCTGGGTCACCATCGCCTGCAGCGGATAGCAGCGGATCGGCAGTTCGACACCGGCCTTGAGCGCCATGTCGTAGTTCATGCCGCCGCAGGCGATCATCACCTGCCCTGCGGCGATGCGGCCGCGGTTGGTCACCACCGCCTGCACTCGGCCGCCCGCGACCTCGATCGCGGTCACCTCGGTGCGTTGGTGTATCTCCACCCCGCGCCGCGCAGCCTGCGCCGCGTAACCCCAGGCCACCGCGTCATGGCGTGCCGTGCCGCCGTCGGGATGCCAGAGCCCGCCAAGCACCTCGAGCGCGCCGCCGTAATCCATGTTGAGATGCGGGCAGAGCGCCTCTACGCCCTTCTGGTCGACGACCTCGATGCCGATCCCCATGTGACGGCCGGTCTCGGCGCGCAGGTGGAAGGATCGCAGCGTAGCCTCGCTATGGGCGAATGTGAGCTGGCCGCGCTGCGAGAACATGACGTTGAAGTCGAGTTCCTCCGACATCGCCTCGTAAAGCGTCACGCCCTCCTTGTAGAAGGCGATGCCCTGGGGCGTGATGTAGTTCGAGCGGATCGTCGTGGTGTTGCGCGCGGTATTGCCGCCGGCAAGCCAGCCCTTGTCGAGCACCGCGACGTCGTGGATGCCGTGGTATTTCGACAGGTAATGGGCGCAGGCCAGACCGTGGCCGCCGGCGCCGATGATCACCACGTCATAGGCGGGCTTCGGGGTGGGCGTGACAGGGATGTCGCCGGTCACCGGATAGTCACTGCGGAGCCCGTATTTGAGAAGGCGGAGAACCATGACGGATCAGAGCGGATCGTAGAGATGGCGAGCGACCGCGTCGAAGCGGCTGCCGGCTTCGGTCAGCGCCAGCACGGCATCGCAGAGACCCTGCGCCCGCGCCTCGCCGAGTGCCGGCACGGCGAAGCTCTTGTACTTCGCGACCACCTCGTCGCGGCCGAATGGACGTTCCGGCCCGCCGCGGGCATGGGTGTCGCCCGAGGCGAGCACGCGGCCATCGGCGAGCGTGATCTCGACATCGGCCCAGCGTCCGGCCGGGAACCGCGCCTGGTGGCGCTCGGAGGCTTCCATGACGGTGCGGCCGACCAGCGCGGCCACCTTCGGGTCCGCAAGGCCCTCACCCGAGATGTGGTCGAGCCCGATATGGCCTTGAACCAGCATGGTCGCCACGGCGAACGGCAGTGAATACTGTGCCTTCGATGTGGTGTCCGGCATGGTGGGGAAGAGCTGGACCGCGTAGTCGAAGCTGCGGATGCGGATCTTTTCGATGTGGTCGGCCGCGAAGGCATGGCCCAGTGCAAGCTCGCGCGCAGCGTCGATCGCTGCGTGGGCCCAGCGGCAGACCGGATAGGGCTTCACGTACTGATGCTCGATCTGCCAGAACCGGCCGAGATCGGCCCAGTGCGGCGCGACATTGGCGGCTTCGACGGTGATCGCCGGAGCGCCGGTGAATCCGTTCTCGGCGAGGATCGCCGCCGACATGCCGACGAGCGCGCCCCAGCCCGAGCCGTCATGCAGCATCGTTGGAGTTGCGATCTCACGCATCATCTGGCTGCGGGGGCCGTGATATTCGGCGATGCCGAGCGCCTCGCGCAACATCGCGGGCGTCTGGCGTCGGAGCCGCGCCGCCATCGCGGCGACGCCGAGCGTGTTCCAGGCGCCGGAGGTATGGTAGTCGCTGACTGTCGCGTGCAGCGCGATGCCGGCGCGCCCGGCAACCTCGTAGCCGACGATAAGCGCGGCGAGCGCCTCTGGGCCGGAGAGGTCCGGCAGGTGCTCGGCCAGAACCGCCAACGCCGGCACCGCGACGACGCCGATGTGACCCTTGGTCGGGTTGTAGCCGTCGTGGCCGTCGAGATTGTCGGTCTGGGTCGCCGCCGCATAGGCCGCACCAGCCAAGCTGACGATGCGGCCGTCGAACAGCATCCGCGCCGAATGGCCGGGATCGGACGAGGCATGAAGCAACAGCGCCGCCCGCCGACCGAGCACACCCGCCTCCATCGGTGCTGCCGCCGCACAGATCCCAAGCGTATCGAGCAGCATCAGCGCCGCCCGCTCGCGCGCGGATGCGGGAATCGCTTCGGGCGAGAGTTCGAGAGTGAAATCCGCGAGGGTAGCGAACGTATCGGCATTGGCATCAAGTGCGACAGCTTTGCTGCTCATTTTTCAAGCCCATCGTTGCATTCGACCACGGACAATAGTGGTCTCGTCCCGGCGAACACGCGAAATATTCGGCGTCTATACATCCGTTTTTTTTATTCCTATTGGTGACGGACGGCAGGTATTGGCAAGCAATGATGACAGGTTCGGACGCATGGATAGACCGCCACCTCCGCTGAACTACATTCGCTCGTTCGAATGCGCCGCGCGCCATCTGAGCTTCACCAAGGCCGCAGAGGAACTGGGGTATACTCAGGCTGCGATCAGCACCCACATCCGGGCGCTGGAAAAATACGTCGGCCGTGACCTTTTCGTGCGCGGAACACGCAGCATCGCATTGACGGAGATTGGCGAGGCGTTCCTGCCGACGCTGCGCCAGGCCCTGCACCAGATCGACACCGCGACCGATGCGATCGCGACGACGTCCCGGGATCGCTCGGTGATCGTTGCCTGTCCGATGAGCCTGGCCGAGAACTGGCTTCCGGCGTGCCTTGCCGGATTTCGATCGCGCAATCCCGAGGTGGAGATCGTGGTCAATGCAACAATCTGGGATCACCCGGATGATGTCATTGCCGACATTTCGATCTCGGTGAACCGCAACGACGAGGTTCCTCCAGGCGCGAGCCTGCTATGGGATGAAACCCTGTCTCTGGTTTGCAGCCCTTATGCCGGCGAAGACATCGCCGATGGAATGAGTGTCGAGTCGCAAGCTAAGATCGTGGTCGCGGGACGGCAGGAATACTGGGGTCTGTTTGGTTATGCTCTCGGCAACCCGGACATGGATCTCGACGGCGCGATCCGAACGAACGCAACGAACGTGGCCCTCGAGCTGTCGGCCAACGGGCTGGGCGCCACAATCGCGCTGACATCGCTGTGCGGGACGTATATCGAGCGTGGCCTGCTGATGGAGCCGTTGCAGGTCCGTCCGAAAAGCCCTTGGTCTTACTACATCAAGATGCCTCAGGGGCGGCGCAGCAATGCCGCAAAGAGACTGTTCGACTACATCTCGGAATACGCCGGAGAGGAAGGCTTGTAGGCGTTCAGTCCCGGTATCTGGTGGCGCATTTGACACCGGCAAATGCCATAGCGCCTTCGCCGCCCGCGGCGCAGCCGCGATCATCCCGCCCCGCAGGAACGCCAGACCTCGGAAGGCGGACACCGCTGGCGCGATTGCGCGCAACGAGGCCTTGCGGGCATCGAACCGCTTCGGCCGGACGATTTGGCGACGATGGAGCGGCAACCACCGCCGAAGCCGTGCAGGGACCAAGATGCACCGTGTGAAACGGCTGGGCCAGCGCCTCTCAGTCCGGGACTTCGACGGTCAGGTCGCGGAGTTCCAGGTCCGTGTCGCGGTCCTGAACGGCTTCACCGCGATCGGCACACCTGTCACAGAGGTTGCGGGATAAGTCTGTCCGGGGAAAGGGGAAGCCTGACCGTCACACGATTTGTGCAACAGTGCCCGTGAACGGCAGTAATGCGAAAGCTGCACTGAGGCGTCGAAGATCTTGCCGGACGGCAGCTCCGGGCCGTCCTTCCCGTTTCGATCGCGAGGGAAAGCCGGGGATTGAAGGTCTCTAGCGGCAGTTACAGCGGACCGTCAACCATCAGCGGCGCCAGCGCCTTCTGCAGGGCGGCATCCTGTGCGGCCGTCAGCCTCTGGAGGGGGCGGCGCACATTCCCGGTGCCAAAGCCTCGCAGTTCTGCCGCCCGTAATACGGCGGGCACATAGGGGTTGCGCCAGATGAACAAGAGCGAGGGGAGCATCTTCTGCCAAAGGACCAGTGCTGCTTCGAGGTCGCGGGCGGTGATCAGGCCGTAAAGCTTGGCCGCTTCATGCGGCATGTAGTTTGCGGCACCCCAGATGACGCCCTTGGTCCCCGCCATCAGCGCCGCGAAGGTTGTGGTGTCGCAACCGTTCAAAACGTCTATGCCGGTCTGGAGGTATTCCTGATGGGTGGTGAAATCGCCTGCGCTGTCCTTGATCCAGCGAAAGTTCCTCAGCTCCTTCAGCCTTAGGAGCAACGGAACCGAGACCGCAATCCCGGTCGACTGGGGAATGTTGTAGCCGACAATGTCAATTCCCACCGCCGCGTCGATCTCGCGGTAGAAGGCGAAGAGCCCGTCCTCGTCGTCTGGCCCTTCCAGATAGGGCGGCAGGATCATCAGCGCATTCGCTCCCGAGTTCTCGGCATGCCGTGATCGCCGGATCACCTCGTCCATGTTCAAGGCAGAGGTCTGGCAGATCACGTTGACCCGCCCGGCAATCTGCTTGATTCCGGCTTCGTACAGCCGGTTGCACTCGTCTTCCGTAAGGTAGGGATGCAGACCTGTGCCGGCGCCAAGGACCAGCCCTTGCACGCCCGCCGCGATATAGTCCTCGATCAAACGCTCGAAGACTGCAAAGTCGATCGCACCGTCCGCGTTGAACGGCGTCTGCATTGCAAGATTGATGCCTTCTAAATTGGACATGGTCTTTCCTCGGTTTCATCTGCGACCGACACGAGATCGGCCGGTTCATGCCAGATTGGGCGAAATCTCTTGCTCCCTTCGGGCGACGAACGCATCCAGTTCCTCGCGCTTCGATGAGTCAAGTGCGGGCGGGGCGTAGCGGGCCAGCAAGTCTTCTGCCTTTTCGCGCGCGCGGCTTGGCATGTCCTTGCCGCCGGCGGCCTTCCATTGCTCAAAGGCCTCGTAGTTGAGGATCTCGGGCGCGATGAAGGCATTCCTGAAGTGCTTCAGTGTGAAGGGATCGCCGAGGTAGTGGCCGCCGGGGCCAACGCGACGCACAGCGTCCAGCGCCTCGTCCAGAAGATCAAAGCTCACGCCTTGGGCGTATTTGGCCATCAGCAGGTTCTGTTCGCCGTCCACCACCAGTTTGTTCAGGCAATGCACCATGCCGGCTTCGTCCCAGCCGCCGGCATGCAGCAGGAAATTGGCCCTGGCATTGACCGCAGCCATGTAGGCGGTGGCGGATTCATAGCCCGACTGCGCATCGAACAGCTTCGACGATGCCTGCGAGGCCGTGGTTCGCCACGGAATATTATAGCGGCGGGCTAGCTGGCCAACGATCCCGTTCAACAGGCTGATCTCGGGCATGCCCGACATCGGCGCGCCCGACTTCATCGACACCGAAACCGAATACTGGCCGTAGATCGTCTTTGTGCCGGGCTTCACGAGCTGGGCATAGGCAACGCCGGCCAGCGCCTCGGCATTCAATTGCGCGACCGTGGCCACCACGTCGGCGGGCGTATTGGCCGCGCCAAGCACGAAGGGCGCAATCAATACAACCTGGTTGGCAAGGGCGAAGACCCGCAGCCCTTCCAGCATCGTCGCATCCCAGACAAGCGGCGAGTTGCCTGAGATCATGCCCCAAAGCACCGCGTTTTCGTCCATGAATGCCCTGCCATAGACGATCCGCGCCATCGCGATACAGTCTTCGGCGCGCGCAGTTCCCGTCGTCAGGCCGTTCGTGGCTAGGTCAAGATCGACAAGGTTCGTGTGCATGATGTGAAGGTGCCGCCAAGGCACGGCGATATCGGTGGGCTCACAGGCAAATCCGGTTCCGATCTGGAAGCCGGGGCTCATCTGGATCAGCCTGTTGATCTTGCGCAGATCGGCAATCGTCGAGGCGCGGCGCGTTCCGTCCAGATCCCGGATGTTGGGCGCGCCCTGCATCGCGCAAAACGTCAGCGTGTCGACGCCGATCTCAACATCCGTGTCCGCGCCACGGCCGGTCATCGCGAACCGCTCGGGGGCCATCGCGACAAGCGACTCGACAAGGTCACCGTCAAGATGCACCCGTTGGCCGCGGACATCAGCTCCCGCCGCCTTCCACTGCGCCAAAGCCACCTCATCGCGAAAGTCGATGCCGACTTCCTGCAGGATCTTCAGGGAGGCGCAGTGGATGCGGTCAAGCTCGTCGGCACTCACGACCTCCACCGGCTTCACGCGGTAGCGGACCGTGGAAAGGCGCGGCGTGACTTCCGCCTCGCGCGCAGCGCGCCGAGTGGCGCGGCCAAGACGCTTCGTTTTCGAGGCGCTTTCGACCATGTGCGGGCTCCTGAGACTTGTCATACTTCCTTGCCAGCCTGCCTGAACCGCCAACCGGTCACTAGGCGCACCCCGGTTGAGGTGATGAGGTCGGGATAGGCCCGCGAAGGCGGGACGCGGCGCTTCAGGATGTCTATGACAGGCGAGGACCGGCCCAAGGCCAGTTCCGCGACGGCCTTGCCAAAGGCGGCTCCGCGCGAGACGCCGGTGCCGTTGCAGAAGGCGGCACCATAGACGTTGGCGGCAAGTTCGCCGAACACCATTCCGCCGTTTTGTGCCAGCGTCAGCAGACCGCCCCAGCTGATCTCAAAACCCATCGGGGCAAGATCTGGCCAACGGCGCTCGAACGCGATCTTCTGCTGTTCGCGCGCGCGTTCGACGTCGCGCAACGTGGTTTTGAACTTTGGGGCGTAGGAATAGACATTCCGCAGGATGAGGCGGTTGTCGGTGGTGCGTCGGACAGTCGTGCCGAAGCTGTTAGCCGGGATGAGGCCGTAGGCCGCCTGATTACCCGCCCGCGCCAGTTCGTTCTCGCTCAAAGACCGGGTCATGCTGGCAAAGGTATAAAGCGGGATCGCGGTCTGGCCATAGAATCCAAAGCGCGTCAGATAACCTGCGGCACAGATGATCACCCGTTTCGCATGGATCACTCCCGATTGGGTTTCGAATACGTGCTCTTCGGCCCCGAAGCGTGCGGTGCTGATCACGGTGTTTTCGTGAACGGTCACGTTCTTAGGCAGGACACGAGTCAGGTTCTTCAGGTACTTGGCCGGCTGGATAAGAATGGTCCCAGGATGATGCAGCGCCTTGATATAGTGCCTGCTGCCGGTCATCGACAGCATCTCATCTTGCTCGACCCAGCGGTATGTCTGGCCCATCGCGTCCAGCGCTTTGGAAAAGCTCACCAAATCCGACACGCCATGGTCGGTCGCCGCACTGTGATACTTGCCCTGCGGATCCCAATCGCAGTCGACGCCAAGCTCCTCGACCGCTGATCGCAGATAGGCGTTGCCGTCAAGGTTGGTAAGGAGTTCATCCTTGTTTCCCTGGATGTCCTCGACGAAGTCGTGCTTGCGCGGATTGTGAGCTAGATCGATGGCAAAGCCCATGCAGCGACCTGACGCGTTGTTCCCGATGCGGCCCGCATCGACAAGCACCACAGATTGGTCGGGTGCAAGCTCTGCATATCGCCGCGCGGCGTGCAGACCCATCCAGCCCGCGCCGATCACCAGACAATCGCAACGCGTTTCTCCGCGCTGCGGCGCGAGCGGCAAATCGGGACCTGAAGTCACATACCACCCCGAGTCAGTCGGCTCCTGCACCGGCGGATCGACCATGATACGGCCGTGGGGAGCAGGGTTCGGCTTTCTTGCCATCGTAGTTGTTCCACCCCTCGGCTGCGGCCGGGCCTGTTGCGAGCCATTCACGCGACCCAGACAACCACAGTTCGGGCCATCTCTGTAGACGGGAAAGAAATCGTCTGATATAAATTCAGTTTATGTCTGAGTTGCGATCCCTGATCCCGTCCCCGCATTCGCTCTTCGTCTTCGAGGCGGCGGCGCGGCATCTGAATTTCAAGAATGCGGCGGCGGAACTGAACGTGACACAGCCCAGCGTGTCGCAATCAATAAGGGCGCTGGAGCGCCACTGCGGCACGCAACTCTTCATCCGTGAAAATCGCGGCGTACAACTTACCGAGGCTGGACGGCTGCTTTACGACAGCGTGCGTTTTGGGTTTCATCGCATCGAGGAGAGCCTCAGGACGTTGTCCTCGACAGAAACCCGATACCTGACCTTCGCCGCCTCGACCTCGGTTGCCGCGCATTGGCTGATGCCGCAGCTCTATAAATTGCAGCAGGATCATCCGAACCTGCGGATCAAGGTTGTCACGACCGATCGCGACATCGAACCCGACTCTGAAATCGACCTGACAATCTGGATCCGCGACCGTGACTTCCGGCGCCCGAACAGCTGGTATCTGTGCGACGAAGTCGTCTTTCCGATCTGCGCGCCGAAGTATTTGGCCGACCATCCCTGCATTGGCACAGTGTCCGATCTGACGAACCATCGACGGTTGCACGCCTTCGACCGGTTCCGCAAACGCATGAGCTGGGCAGAATGGCTTGCCCGCGTCGGCGTGGAAACGGATGAAACCCAGCCCGACATGGTGTTCAACGACTACCAGCTGACGCTTCAGGCCGCCTTGGCCGGAGAGGGGCTTGCCCTCGGCTGGAGCCTGACTTCTGCGCTGCTGCTCCACAATACCCAGCTGGTGCGCCCATTGCCGACTGAGATCAACACTGGAAACGCCTTCTTCCTGATCGCCGCACCGGGAGCGACGTTGACCGGGGAACTGGACGCCCTGATCGCTTGGATCAGGGCGCAAACGGCGGACCTGAGCAAAGGTCAAGGCCGGTAGCCGTTGAGTAATTGTTCGCGAAGCCACAGTTGTAGCGCAATACCCAAACCAAGGATGTCTCGCTGTCGCTCGGCTTCATCAACGGCGGGCGCTTTGCATCGGACTACTCAGTATTGTTCGGCGAAAGACCCTCAGAGACGTTCCCCACCGGTTCTGCCCGTTGGCGCAACGATGTCGGCCACTAGTGAACTTCGGCTTAGGAATGGCGCTCGCCTAGGTATCCACGATGGAACAGCGCGGCATGACCGCTGCCCTGCCCCGTATGTGCGCCAGAGGACGTTCGCCCCGAGTCACATCCCGTGTTAAAGGCTGCTAGCCGCCTGTTATCCGTCAAAAGGCAGATGTTGCTCGGCAACTGGAAAGCCCGCGTTGCGGACCTTTGAGCGATAGTATTTCTACGACAAGAGGCACTTGATTGTTGGTCGACAGCGGCGGTTGCTTGCCCTCCGCAACCAACACTAACTCTTCAGAAATATCAATGTCTTGAGAATCCGCTGCCGCGGATCCTCCGGCATTTGCGCCCGCCAAGGCCGGCAGGCCCGACGCCAGCCGCAACAGGCTCGCCAGCGCGCCGTGGAGGTCGATCCCGAGCGCGGTCCCGCCCTCCGGGCTCGCCATCGGCACCAGCACGATCTTCTCGATCAGCCCCCGCAGCGCTTCTTTCGCCTCCTCCATCCCATCCGGGTCGGTCAGCCCGCGCACGAGGGCGCCGACGCGCGCGCGGTAGGCCTGCGCCATCGACGGGTGATACCGCAGCGGGTCGGGGGCCGGGGCGACCGCGAGGTGGCGCTCGAGATCCTTGCGCCGCTGGTCGAGTTCGATCATCCGGTCCTTGACCTGGTCCGCGGGGACGCCGGCGATGATCGCATCGACGAGCTTGCGGTGATCGGTCGCCACCTGCCGCAATTCCCGTTCCAGGCCGGCGCGCCCGGCACTGGCCGCTTCGGCCAGGCGATTGCGCTCGGCCGCGTATTCCTCGCAGAAGACGCGCAGGGCCTCCTCGTCCATCAGGTGATGCTGAAGCGCGTCGAGAACGCGGGCCTCGAGATCCGTCTGCCGGATCACGGTCCGGTTGGTGCAGATCGCCCGTCCCTTGTTGCGCGCCGCCGAGCAGCCGAAGCTGTCCTTAGAGACCTTGGAGAAGCCGGCGCCGCAGCAGCCGCATTCCATCAGGCCGGAAAACAGCGTGCGCGGGCGGCGGCGGTCCCAGACCGGCACGCCGGTCCCCTTGGAGACCAGCTTGCCCTGGCGGCGCTTCACGGCCTGCCAGAGTGGGTCATCGACGATCCGCAGCTGCGGCACCTCGCTGACCACAAGCTCGTCCTCCGCCTTCGGGCGCGAGACCCGGCGGCCGGTGTCCGGATCCTTGAGGTAGTGCAGGCGGTTCCAGACGAGCCGCCCGATGTAGAGCTCGTTGTTCAGGATCCCGGTGCCGCGTTCGCGGTTGCCGTGGATCGTCGAGGTGCCCCAGGGCCCTCCGCGGGGCTCGGGAACACGCTCCTCGTTCAGCTCTTCGGCGATCTTCCTCGGCGAGACGCCGCTGGCATAGGCCGCGAAGATCCGCCGGACGATCGCGGCCTCACGCGCGTTGATCTCGCGGTCGCCCCGGATCGGGTCACCTGCTTCGGTGAACCGGCGCAGGACCGTGTAGCCGTAGGCGTTGCCGCCCGCGGACTTGCCCCTCACCGCGCGCCCCTTCAGTCCGCGCCGGGTCTTGTCGGCGAGGTCGTCGAGAAACTGCTCGCTCATTGCCGGTTGCCCACCCGGCAATCATCGCCCCCGGATACCGGAAGTTGGCATTCTCTTACTATCCGCAAGGCGCGGAATTCCACATTCTCGCGGACTGAAACATGCGCCGGCGCGGCAAGCGTGACCGAACGCCGAACCCGTATATCGAAAGTCCTAAGGCACCGAGATGGCAATGAACCTGAGCGATACCGAGAGGTCGGTTCTGGCCGGGGAAACCGGAACCCGCGGCGACCAGATGGCGATGGAGATCGTCGCCGAAGCTGCCCGAATGCTGGGGGCCGACCGGCTGGTCGAGGTTTCCTCCAGCCATATCGACGGCTGCCTCTATCATGGCGATTCCGGGGTCTTGTTCTGCGAGAAGCTGGCAGAGCAAGGCGCCCGGGTGAAAGTGCCGTCCACGACCAATGTGGGCGCGCTGAACCTGCTGAAAGGCAATCAGGTCCACCTCCCGCCCGAGCAGCGCAAGATGGCCTACCGCCTGATGGTCGCGCACGACAAGATGGGCTGCATCCCGAGCTGGACCTGCGCGCCTTACCAGGCCGGCGCGCGTCCGGCGCTCGGGCAGCAGGTCGCCTGGGGGGAATCGAACGCGGTGGCCTTTACCAACACGGTGCTGGGCGCGCGGACAAACCGGTATGGCGACTTCCTCGACATCGCCTGCGCGATTTCGGCGCGGGCGCCCTATTACGGGCTTCACAAACCGGAAAACCGCGTCGCCGAGCTTTTGCTCGACGTGTCGGACCTACCCAGGGCGCTCTTGCGAGAGGATGCGTTCTTCCCGGTTCTCGGGTCGATGATCGGCCGCCTAGCCGGCGAAAGCATTTGCGTGGTCGACGGCATGCCTTCGGGTGCCCGCGACGACCAGCTGAAGGCGATGTGCGCGGGCGCGGCCTCGACCGGTGCGGTTGCGCTGATCCACGTCGCGGGCATCACGCCGGAAGCACCGGATGCCGCGACGGCGCTCGGTGGAAACGCGCCGAAGGAAACGATCACCGTCACCCGCGACATGGTGATCGCGGCGCGCGACCGCTTGAGCCTGACCGAGCCCGGCCCGATCGACTGCGTGGCGCTTGGCAGCCCGCATTTCTCGAATGACGAATGCCGCAAGCTCCTGACACTCGCCGGCGGTGAGAAATTCGCGGTGCCGGTCTATGTCTGCACCGGCCGCCACACGATGGCCGCGCTGGAAGCGGATGCGGCGGATGCGGCGCTGCGCGATCTGGGGGTGGAATTCGTCGTCGATACCTGCGTCGTCGTGACGCCGATCCTGCCGGCCGAACCCGGCGTGATGATGACCAATTCGGCGAAGTTCGCCCATTACGCAACCGGCAACACCGGATATGCGCCGGTGTTCGGATCCCTCACCGATTGTGTGCGCAGCGCGCGGGCAGGCCGGGTGATCCGCGATCAGGGGATTTGGGGATGAGCTGGCAAGCCGATGTACTTTTCGCAGGCGAAGTCTCGGGCGAGGTTCTGCGCTTCGACGCCCCGATCAGCTTCTGGGGCGGCATCAACCCGGTGACGTCCGAGGTGACGCTGGCGGGGCATCCGCAGCGCGGCCAGAGGATTGCGGGCAAGATGCTGGTGATCCCCCGACTGATCGGCTCCAGCTCGTCCTCCGCGATCATGCTGGAACTGGCCTATGCCAGGGTTGCTCCGAAGGCGCTGATCCTGGGCGGGCGCGATGCGATCCTGCCGATCGGCGTCCTGGTCGCGGGCCAGATGGGATGGAACACGATCCCCGTCGTCGCAATGCCCGATCCGCCGTTCCTGACGGGCGAGCGCATCGCGGTTCATCGAAACGGCAAGATCGACGCCGCGCAAGACGAAACAGCCTGACAGAGGAAACGGGCATGCAAATCTTTTCCGCGGAACAGACTCGAAACATGTTGCCTTTCGACCGGCTGATCGACGCTCTGCGCGAGATGTTCGTCACCGGAGCCGAGGCGCCCTTGCGCCACCATCACACGATGCCTCTGGAGGGCCAGCCGGACGCAACGCTTCTGCTGATGCCCGCGTGGAATCCCAAGGGCCTCGGCGGCGTCAAGGTCGTCAACGTGAACCCCGGGAACGCCTCCAGGGGCAAACCGGCACTGAGTTCGGCCTACATGCTTTTCGACGCGGAGACCGGGCGGCATCTTGCCCTGCTCGATGGCGGCGAAATCACCAACCGGCGCACCGTCGCGGCCTCCGCGCTGGCTGCCGACTACCTGGCCCGCAAGGACAGCCGCACCCTGCTGATCGTCGGCGCCGGTCGCGTCGCATCGAATCTGGCCTATGCGTTCCGTGCGGTGCGGAAAATCGACGACGTGATCGTCTGGGACGTCGTCCCCGAAATGGCCGAGCGGCTCGTTGCCAAGCTCGCCGATGACGGCTTTTCCGCGTCGCGGGCGTCGGATCTGCGGGCGGCCGTCGAGGCTGCGGATATCATCAGCTGCGCCACCCTGGCGACGGAGCCGCTGGTGCTGGGCGAATGGCTCAAGCCTGGACAGCACCTGGATCTGATCGGCAGCTTCACACCGAAGATGCGCGAAACCGACGATACCGCGATGCAGCGGGCAAGCGTCTTCATCGACACCGACGGCGCGTTCAAGGAAAGCGGCGACATCATCCTGCCGATCCAGTCCGGCGCGCTGAGCCGCGAGGCCGTCCGGGGGGACCTTTTCGACCTGTGCCGGGGAAAAGTGGGGGGGCGGGCGTCCCCAGAAGAAATCACTTTGTTCAAGGGCGTCGGCACCGCCCTCGAAGATCTTGCCGCGGCGACCTTGGCGTATTCGAGCTCTCAACACTGAGGCCGAGCCACGGCGATTGCCCGGGAACCGGAAGGTTTTCGGCATAGACAAGCCCCGTCCGAACCGGATGGGGCTTGTCTTCATCTGGCACAGGCATGACCGAAGGCGACAGGCGGCGCATCGTGTTGCGGCAAACGAAATGGGGTGCCTGTCTGTCAGGCACCCCTTTCGGAACTGTCAGCGGGTGGATCGGGGGCGGCCGCAGGTCCGCGACCGCCTGCCAGCTTCAGGCGATGACCATGACGGGATCGCCCAGAACGTCGTATTTCGGGGTCACCCCCAGACCCGGCCGGTCCGAAGCCCACATCATGCCGCCCTCAATCGTCGGGGCGCCATCGGCGGTGGAATTGGTATGGTAAAGCTGGAAAGGACAGGACTGATGATGGTAGCCCTTGGACGTCGACATCGACAGATGTGCGATGGCGGCGGTGGTGATCTCGCTGCCCCAGGTGTCTTCGATGGTCATGGCAATGCCCAGCTGGGTGCACAGATCGCGGATCATCCGTGCCTTGGTCAGGCCGCCGAAACGCCCGATCTTGAGGTTGACCACATCCATCGCCTTGTCCTGATAGCCCCGCATCAGAACGCTGAGGCTGTCGATCACCTCGTCGAGAATATAGGGGTTGTTGCAGTGCTGACGCACGGCCACGCATTCCTCGTAAGTGGGGCAGGGCTGTTCGAGATAGACCGGCAGGTCGCTGATCGCCGCGGCGACACGCATCGCCTCGTGCTGCTTCCAGCTGGTGTTGGCATCGGCCGCCAGATAATTGCCCGGGATCAGATCCTGCGCCACGCGGCGGATACGTTCGATGTCTTTAGCGGCATTGTCGCCGACCTTGACCTGGAAATGGGTATAGCCCGCCTCCTGGTAGTCGCGTAGAACGGCGGCCATCTTTTCCGGTGTATCGCGCGACACGACCTTGTAAAGTTTCACCTTTTCCTGCTGCAAGCCGCCAAGCAGCGTGTAAAGCGGAAGGTTGGTGGCCTTGCCGAGAATATCCCAGCAGGCCATGTCGATCGCCGACTTGAAATAGATGTGGCCCTTCAGCTCATGGTCCATCACCTGGTTGATGGGGCCAAGCTGGCGCGGGTCCAGCCCGATCAGCTTGGGGCCGAGCGTCGCGATCCCGGTGCGCGCGCCCTCAGCATAGGCCGGCAGGTAGGAGGGCCCGTGCGGGCATACCTCGCCGATGCCGGTGATGCCGGCATCGGTCTCGATCTCGACAATGGTGCTGTCGAAGGAATCGACCGAGAAGGTCGACCACGAATAGGGGGCGTCTTTGATCTTCAGATCGACTTGGTAGACTTTGATTGCGGTGATTTTCATGCGGCCACTCCCATGACGCGCCTTCGCGCGCGCCGCCATCGGCGCACGCTCGGCTTTCCATGCAGTCATACCGACAGGCGGCTGTCGAAATAGAACGCTGCGGCCAATTTCGGGTATGTGGCGCGGCGTGTGGAGGCCTTGCAAGAAAGCTGGCGCCGCTACCGGATTTTGACGTCTCCGTACAATTCTCAACGCCGATTTCTTGGTTCTCTGGGCGGAAATCTTGTCGATGGAGTCGTCAATGAAATCGCACGCGAAAGTCGTGGTCGTCGGGGGTGGTGCCGTCGGCGCCGCGATACTGTATCGGTTGACCGAACATGGCTGCAAAGATGTCGTCTTGCTGGAGCGCAGCAAGCTGACATCAGGGTCGACCTGGCACGCCGCCGGGCTTCTGGTGACCTTCGTCCGCTCGATCCACATCAGCAAGATGATGCACGAGTCGATCGACCTCTTTACCGAAGTCGAGCAGAAGCTGGGCACCTCCGTCGGCCTTCGCAAGGTCGGGCAGTTGCGGGTGGCCAACACGCAGGAGCGGATGGACGAGTTCCTCAGCTACAAGGGCGTTGCCGATGCGGCGGGTGTCCCGTGTGAGATCCTGACGCCGGAGCAGGTGCAGGAAAAGCATCCGCTGCTGAACCCGAACGAGAATATCAAAGGCGGTATCCTGGTTCCGGGCGACGGCTATATCAACCCGTCCGACATCACCATGGGTATGGCGAAACTGGCGCGCGACAACGGCGCCAAGATCTATCAGGACACCGAGGCGCAGGCCTATGAAAAGCTGCCGGACGGCGGTTGGAAGGTCGTGACCGACAAGGGCGACATCACCTGCGAGCATCTGGTCTTCGCCACCGGCAACTACGCGCGCGAAAACGCGCGCCGGGTGGGTCTGGAACTGCCCTGCCTCCCAATCGTTCACCAGTACTGGACGACCGAACCCGTTCCGGAATTGGTCGAACGCCGCAAACAGGGTCTGCCCGAATACCCGATCCTGCGCGACGAGGATTACGGCGCCTACCTGCGCGAGGACGTTGGCGGCATCCAGTTCGGACCGTACGAATTCGAGAAGGATCTGAAGCTCTTCGCGGTGGACGGTGTGCCGAAAGACTTCGGCATGGACCTGCTGCCCGAGGATTTCGAGGCGGTCGAAACCCAGTGGGAAAAGGCGCTGGAGCGGGTGCCGACGCTCGGCACCGTCGGCATCAAGTCGAACACCCGCGGCCCGTTCCAGATGACCCCGGACGAACTGCCGCTGATGGGACCGGCCCCCGGCCTCGACAACCTCTGGATTGCCGAAGGCATGCCGGGCGGCATCATGTGGTCGGGTACGATCGGCGAGCGTCTGGCCCGCTGGATCGTCAATGGCGACCCGGGCATGGACGTGTCGGAAATCGATGTCCGCCGCTTCGGCGACTATGTCACCAAGCGCTGGACGATGGAGAAGGTCCACCAGACCTGGGGCACGCATATGCATGCGCATATCCCCGGCGAGGACCGTCCGCGCGCCCGTCCGCAAAAGACCGCCCCGTCCTATGATCTGCTGACGGCCAAGGGCGCGGTCTGGACGCTGATGAACGGCTGGGAATTCCCGCGCTGGTTCGCGCCCTCGCCCGAGCTTGCGATCCCCGAGCACAGCTTCCGCCAGACCGAGCACATGCAATTCGTGACCGACGAAGTGAAAGCCGTGCGCGAGACGGCCGGGCTTCTCGAACTCACGCCGATGACCAAGACGATCGTGCGCGGTCCGTTGGCTGCCAAGTGGCTCGACGGCATTCTGGCGAACGCGCTGCCCAAGGTCGGTCGCGTCAGCCTTGCGGTCGCCTGCAACCGCAACGGCGGCGTGGAGGCGGAATACACCGTCGTCCGCGACGGCGAGAACGAATTCTACCTCGTCAGCTCGCCGACCGCCGAGGTCAAGAACTGGGACATGCTGAACAAGGCCCTGCCGAAGGATGGCAGCGTCATCCTCGAGGATGTCAGCAACCAGATCGGCATCCTGGCGCTCGCGGGTCCCAGGTCGCGCGAGATCCTGCAGCCCCTGACCGACAACGACCTGTCGAACGAGGCGTTCCCCTGGCTCACCTCGCAGATGGGCGAGGTCGGCTATGCCAACAAGGTGCGGCTGATCCGGGTCAGCTACAACGGCGAACTGGGCTGGGAACTGCATCACCCGCTGTGCTTCAACCGCCATCTGACGGATCTTCTGATCAAGGAGGGCGAGCCCAGGGGCATGAAGCTTTTCGGTGTCGAGGCACTGGAATCGATGCGGCTCGAGAAATCCTACCGCGCGATCTGGCGCGAACTGCGTCCCGATATCAGCGCGCTGGAAGCGGGCCTTGACCGGTTCGTCAAGCTCGACAAGGGCGACTTCACCGGCCGCGACGCGCTGCGCAAGCAGACGGAAGAAGGCCTCACGCGCAAGCTGGTGATGCTGAAGCTTCCCTTTCGGGAAACCTCGGTCATCGCCGACGAGGCGGTATTTCACAACGGCGAGCTGGTCGGTCATGTGACCTCGGGCGGGTTCTCCTACCACCTGCAGCACGATCTGGCCTTCGCACTGGTGCGCCCGGACGTGACCGCGGTCGGCACGGCGTTCCAGGTGCGGATCCACAACGAGCTTCGCGACGGCGTCGTGATCGAGGAAAGCCCGCACGACCCGACCAGCGCGCGCGCGCGCGCCTGATCAACCGGACAAAGCGGTTCGGTCAGCCTTCGGGCTGGCCGTTTTCCGTTTTGCGGTTTCAGACCGTCAGAGCGCGTACAGGTTTCCGCACGGTGCCTCTCGCCCCGTTGGGAAAGGTGCAAAGAACCGCTTCTCGACACGAAGCGGCCGGGTGCGTTACCGTTTTATTGTACGCAAGGGACACGAGGGAGTCGCCGTGGATCGCGTGTTTACCAACGAGGTGCGCGAGGAGTTGGGGCCGCAGCGTCCGGCGCCAGCCATGCAGCCGAGCCTCCGCATCGGCATTCTGGCGGTCCCGGACTTCACGCTGATGTCCTTTTCGTGCTTTGTCGAATACCTCAGGCTTGCCGCCGACGAGCGGGATTTCAGCCGCAAGATCTACTGCGACTGGTCCTTGCTATCCAATTCCACCGATCCGATCCGGGCGAGTTGCGGGTTTGAAATGGTGCCGACTGCCGGCGTCGACACGCTGTCAAGCTACGACTACTTGCTGGTTCATGGCGGGATCCTGCATTCCCGCGAACGAACCCCGGACTACGTCTACCAGACGATCGACCGCGCGGTTCAGGAAAAGGTTCCCTTGGTCGGGCTTTGCACCGGCCAGTTCGTCCTGGCCGAGATGGGCCTGCTGGATGGCCGGAAATGCGCGGTGCATTTTTCCCAGGAACCGGCCATGAACAAGCTGTTTCCCAAGGTCGAGACCGATACCGAAAGCCCGGTCGTGGAGGACCGGGGGGTGATCACCTGTCCCGGCGGGCTGGCAGCGATTTCGCTCGCGACGCGGCTGGTCTCCGAGCACTGCGGCACCGCCCGCGCGGAAAAGGTCATGCACTACTTCATGGCCGACAGGCATGAATCGAACTTCCGGAAGTATTCGGATGTCCAGTCTCTCAGCGGCGGCTACTGCCAGGACAAGCGGGTTCTGAACGCGATCGCGATCATGCGCCAGCAGATGTACGAACGGAACGATATCGCGGACATCGCCGACCAGGTCGGCTCTTCCAAGCGCGGTCTGACGCGACTGTTCCATCTGCATTTCGACAAGGCGCCGATGGAGTACTGGCGCGACATCCGGCTCTCGGCCGCCCATTGGCAAATCGTCAACTCCGGGCGTTCGATTACGGAAATCGCCTATGAATGCGGCTTTACCGACAGTTCTCACCTGATCCGGTGGTTCAAGAAAAAATACGGGGTTACACCGTCCGCACTTCGCAAGGCAAACGTCCGGGTGGGAGCCCGCTAGCTCACGTTTGCCGCCGATGGCGAGAGAGACGGTGTAAACCGCAGGGCCGCCGGGCACGACCGACCCCGACCGTACCTCAGAGAATCTTGCCGAGGAATTCCTGCGTCCGCTTCATCTGCGGGTTGTTGATCAACTCCTTCGCGGGGCCGATTTCGTGGATTACACCCTCGTGGAAGAAGGCCACGCGGTCGGCGACCTCACGGGCAAAGGGGATTTCGTGCGTTACCGCGATCATGGTCATCCCTTCGGCCGCCAGAAGTCGCAGCGTATCCAGCACCTCTCCGACGAGTTCGGGGTCAAGCGCCGAGGTGACCTCGTCAAGCAGCATATAATCCGGCTTCATGGCGAGCGCCCGCGCGATGGCCAGTCGCTGCTGCTGTCCGCCCGAGAGCTGCGACGGGTAGTGGTCCAGCTTGTTGCCAAGCCCGACATGCGCCAGATGGTGTTCGGCGAGCTCCGTGGTTTCGGCCTTGCTCATGCCCAGGACGCGGCGCGGCGCCAGAGCCACGTTGTCGCGTGCCGTCAGGTGCGGGAAGGCGTTGAACTGCTGGAACACGATGCCGAGCTTCTGGCGCAGCTTGTTCTTGTCGGTGGATGATGCGTGAACATCGATCCCGTCGACCTCGATCCGCCCGGCCTGGATGTTCTCGAGCGCGTTGATGCACATCAACAGCGTCGACTTGCCCGAACCGGAGCCGCCGATGAGGCAAAGAACCTCGCCCTTCTCGACGTTGAGGTCGATGCCTTTCAGAACTTCCAGCGAGCCGAAGGACTTCCGGACACCCTCGATCTTGATCATGCTTCGACCTTTCCTTTGGAGGTCCAGGATCTTTCGTAACGCTGGACGGCTAGTGTGATGACGTGGCACATGACGAAGTAGAACGCGCCGGCTCCGATCAGGATTGCCAAGGGCTCCTGAATGCGCGTGATGACGATCTGGGAAGCCCGCAGGAGTTCCGGCGGGGACGCGCCGAGGACGGCGATCAGCGACGTGTCCTTCATCAGGCCGAGCATGAGACCGGTCCAGGACGGCAGGACCGTGCGGGCGCCGATCGGGACGACGACGTAGCGAAAGCTCTGGAAGTAGCCGAGACCGAGGCCCCGCGCTGCCCTCACCATGGTTGGCGGCACCGAATGGATCCCGGCCATGACCACCTCCGCCACATAGGCGGCGATGTAGAGCGACAGCGTGATCAGCCCCGAGACGAAGGGATTGATCGGGTATCCCGCGATCGCCAGGAAGCTGTTGAACAGCACGAACTGAATGATCAGCGGCACCGAGCGGATCACCTCGATGTAGATGCCCAGCGGGTAGTACAGCCACTTCACGCCCAGCGACCGGCCCCAGCCGACGAGGAACCCCAGAACCGATCCGGCGAAACCGCTGACCAGCGTCAGGAAGAACGTGATCCCCGCGCCCTGCAGCATCAGCAGGAAGTCATTGGAGGTGAAGGAGAAAGAAAGGTTGTTCATGTATTCATCCTCACCAACGGAAGGCACGGCGTGCGAGCAGACGGGAGCTGACCAGGATGGTCTCGACCACGATCAGGTAGACCACCGCGGCGGCAAGGTAGAACTCGAAGGGCCGGAAGGTCTGGGACTGCAGGAACGTCGTCATGCCGGTCAGTTCCTGAAGGCCGATGATCATCCCCATCGAGGTGCCCAGCATCGCCCAGACGATCTGGTTCGTGATCGGCAGGAAGACCGCCTTCAGCACCTGCGGGAAGATGACGTAGACGTACATCTGAAGCGAATTCATCCCCAGCCCCAATGCCGCGCCGCGCTGCGACGGGCTGACCGCATCCATGCCACCGCGCAGGATTTCCGCGAGATAGCCCGCATTGTTGAACGTGATTGCCATGAGGACCGCGAAATAGGGCGATATGTGAATGCCGAATGCCCCGAGGCCAAAGTATGCGAGGTAGATCTGCAGCAGGGCGGGCGTATTGCGCGCCAGCGCGACCCAGGTCGCGGTGAACCAGTAGAGGATCTTGTTGTCCGACCGGCGCCATACCGACAGCACCATTGCGATCAGCAGGCCAAAGATGACCGACAGCACCGTGATCTGAAGCGTCAGCAGCGCTGCATCCAGAAGCTCGGGCCAGTGTTTCCACACAACCCGCCATTGGAATCGGTAGTCGAACATCGGGGACCCCTGTTCTGGTAGGACGGCAGATACCAAGCGTCATCCGGGGAGTTTCCCCGGATGACTTGGATCTGCCGGGATTGCGGTCAGTAGCCGTGCACGCCGGGGAAGGCCATCGACGGTGCGTCGTAGCCGAACCAGGCGTTGTACAGTTCGTTTGTGCGGCCGTTCTTCCATTCGTGCCAGACGAACAGGTTGACCCAGTTCAGGAAGCCCTGCTCGTCGCGCTTGACCATCAGGCCGGTCCAGTCGGCGGGTGCCGAAGCAAGGGTGCAGCAGACACGGATCTCGCCCGCACCGGCGCCCTTGACGTATTCGCCAAAGATCGTGGTCGCCTCGACGATGGCGTCGACCTTGCCCTGTTGCAGCGCCAGGAACTGCTCAGAGTTCGTGCTGAAGGACGTGTAGGTCGTGCCGGAATCCTTCAATCCCTTTTCATAGGCGTCGAGGAAGGCCACCTCGCCCGTGGTGCCGCGCACGGTGCCGACGGACTTGCCGGCCAGATCGGCGTCCGACGTGATGTCGGTATTGTCGGCGGCGATGGCGATGCCAACGTCCCAGATCTGGTAGGGAATGCTGAACGCAACCGACTTCGCCCGCTCGAGCGAGTTCGTGGCCGAGGCCACCCCGATATGGACGCGCCCCGACAGGATTGCGGGGATGCGATCGGGTGCCGGCGTTTCGACGATCACTGCCTCGACGCCGAGGGCGGCGGCCATGTCCTTGCAGAACTCCACATCGAAGCCGATGGGGTTGTTGTCGTTGTCCCGCATGCCGACGGGCGGAACGTCAAGCATGACGCCACACTTCAGTTCACCGTCCGCGATGATGTCGTCGAGCATGTCGGCATGAGCCACCTGAGCGGTCATGGCGATCCCGGCTACGGTTGCGAGACCGGCGAAGCAGTTCGAAATTTTCATAAGGACCTCCCACTTTCCCAGCCCATTTCGCTTTGAGCCGCGGCGTGTCGCGGTGCGATGCTGGAACGCGGAAACCCTCTGGCATTCGACGATTCAATAATTGTATATCTGGGTCATATTTCGGTAAGAGCTAGTGGCCTCCGGTGGAGGTGGCTCTTCGGCGAAGTGCGGTGGGGCTCAGTTCGTAGCGCTTCTGGAACCAGCGGATGAGGTGGGAACTGTCCGCGAACCCGCTTTCATAAGCAATCTGGGCGATTGATCGATCCGTGTTCACAACCATCCAGTGTGCCGCGGAGAGGCGGATATCACGCCAGTATTCGGCCGGAGAGACCCGCAGGTACCGGTTGAACAGACGGGTCAGCTCCCGGCGCGATGTACCAACCTGGCGGGCGATGTCCGACACTGAACTGCGCTCATAGAGACTTTGGCGCATGATGCCGACGGCGTTCGCGACCCGCCGGTCCGGGCAATGTTCCCCCAGATAGTCCTGCCGTTCACCCGGCGTGCTATCGAAGATGGTTTTCTTGTCGGCCATCAGGTAGTGCAGAACCTTCTCGGCCCGGACCGCGCCGCACTTTCTGGACACGAGCGTGGTCCCCAGATTGAGAGCGGCGAGGCCCCCGGGGCAGGTCAGAAACGGGCCATCCTCCACGACGGGCTGGTCCGAAATCGGCGTAACCCGCGGGAAATGCCTGCGCAGCAAGGGCTCAAGAGAAAAGTGGACGGCACATCTCCTGTCGTCGAGCAGCCCCATTTCCGCGAACAAGAACTGCCCGGTGCAGAGGCCGGCGACGGGAATGTTCCAGTCGAGCGCATGCTGGATCGCGTCATAGATATATTGGGGGATCGCACGATGGGAGTGCATGATACCGCCATGGAACACCAGGCAATCATACTGATCCAGATTGCTCATGTCCGCGGTCGGCTGAAGCGACAGGCCGCTGCTTGAGACGAGCGGCCGCTCGTCGTCGGACAGCACCGACCAGGAGCAGTAGATCTGCCGGCTGAAGTCGCTTTCGTCGGCAGCGAGGCGCAGATAGTCGACAAGACAGGACAGGGACAACAGGGTGAAGTCGGGCGTCGGAACGATACCGACCTTCAGCGGCGTCTTGAGCTCCGGTGCCGCCATCTTCGGCCCGATCCACTGGTATTCCGTCCTTTGCGTCATTGCGTTTACCGGCGCCGCGACTTCCATGATTTGACCCAGACATACAATATTTCTCGCCCTGCGCGATCAATATTCGCGGGACGATCCTGCGGATATTTTTGGCTGTCCGATAAACCCAGCATGGGAGCACGCTGATGAAGATCACCAAAATCACCCTCTACCAGATCAGCGTGCCGATCAAGAACGGCCCCTATTCCTGGTCCAACCAGAGCTACGACGCGTTCGACAGCACCATCGTCAAGATCGAGACCGACGAGGGCATCTATGGCGTGGGCGAGATCTGTCCGCTCGGGCCGGCATATCTTCCGGCCTATGCCGAAGGCGCGCGGACCGGCATCATGACCCTGGCGCCGGGCCTGATCGGCGAGGATCCCTGCAACACCGCAGCGATCTACGCGCGGATGGACCAACTGCTCAAGGGCCATCCTTATGTAAAATCCGCCATCGACATCGCCTGTCTCGACATCCTCGGGAAATCCGTGAACCGCCCGCTCTATGCCCTGCTCGGCGGACGGCTCCAGGACAAGGTGCGGCTGTTCAAAGTCGTGTCGCGGGACGAGCCCGAGGTCATGGCCGAAAAACTCATCGGGTATCAGGAACAGGGCTTCACGCAGTTCCAGATGAAGGTCGGCGCCGATCCGGACGTGGATATCGTCCGGATCCGCAAGGTGTCGAGCGAACTGAAGGTGGGCAACAAGCTTGGCGCGGACGCGAATTGCGGCTGGCGGCAGCATGACGCCGTGCGCGTGGTATCGGCGGTTTCGGATCTGAGTTTCTATCTCGAGCAGCCCTGCACGACTTACGAGGAATGCCGGGTGGTGCGGGACCACGCCGCGCAGCCGATGATCCTTGATGAGTGCATGGAGTCGCTTCAAGTCATCCTTCGCGGCCATCAGGACCGGGCGATGGACGGCATCAACCTCAAGATCAACCGCATGGGCGGGCTGTCGAAATCCCGGCTGATCCGCGATGTCTGCGCCTCGCTCGGTATCATGATGACGATCGAGGATACCTGGGGCGGCGAGATCGCCGACGCGGCGACGGCCCATCTGGCCCATTCGACACCGAGGGAGCTGCACTTCCAATCCTCGGCCTTCCACGAGTACCAGAGCTTCCCGATCGCCGAGGGCGGGCCGGTCATCAAGGATGGATACATGGCGATGAGCGACGCGCCGGGTCTCGGTGTGGAGCCGGACTGGGATCGGCTCGGCGCTCCGGTCGCAAGTCTGTGACCGGGCATGCAGTTCGTTTCCGCCACGGAACTTCGGGAAGCCATGTCCTGGGAGAGGGCAATCGATGCCCTCGCCCGCGGACATGCCGGCAATCCGCCTAAGGTTCAGGACATTCTGATCAGCACGCCTCCGTACACGCTTTTTGGCCGGGGTGTCGTACTGCCGGGATGGGGCGCGGGGATGAAGATCGCCTCGATCCACCCGCCCAACACGACCCGGCCGGTTCCAACGCCGGTGGAACACGCGGTGTTCGCGGTCATCGACGAGGAAAGCAAGCAGTTCCGCGCCTTCTTCGACGGGCCGGAGCTGACCCGCTGGAAGACGGCGGCGGATTCCGCGCTCGGATCTCGCCTGCTTTCGCGTGCGGACAGCGAGACTTTGCTGGTCCTAGGTGCCGGACCGATTTCGGAAGCCCTCGTGGACGCGCATCTTCATGCGCGCCCGTCACTGAAGCGCGTTCTCCTGTGGAACCGGACGGCCAGTCGTCTGAAGCCCGTGCAAGACCGGCTCCTGTCTGCCGGACACCGGGCCGAAATCGTCTCCGACCTGCGGGAGGCCATTTCCCAGGCCGACATCATTTCTGCCGCGACGGGTACCCGCACCCCGCTGATCACCGGCGAGGACGTTCGTCCCGGAACCCATGTTGATCTGGTCGGCGGATACGCGCCCGACATGCGCGAGGCCGATGACGACCTGATGACCCGGGCAAAGGTATTCGTCGATTGCCGCCTCACGGCCGTCGACCATACCGGTGACATCTGCAATCCGGTCTCGCGCGGTCTTCTGAGCCCCGCTGATATCTTGGGCGACCTCTTTGACCTTGTTGCGGCCCCGATTGAAAGGGAGGGCGACGATATCACCCTCTACAAGAACGCGGGCGGGGCGCATTTTGATCTGATGGTTGCCCACGCCTTCTTTACGTCAAGATGACCCACTCGATATCAGCCACCGAGCTGCCCGAGACACAGGGCCCCGTCGCAGATCACGTTCATATCTGAATGCCCGGATCATGGCTTGCTGGCCCGATGCAGGCTATCCCATGTCCTGCGAGCCGCACACGGTCCGCGACCGCACGTTGCCCAGCAGGTTTTGCGCGCCTTTTGCAAAAAGACCGGCGTCGGTGCCGCGGGCCACGAATGAGAACCCGTCATTCAAAAGGTCGATCGCCGTTTCAGGGTTCGAGATCGGCGTGCCGACGGGATTGCCCAAAGAGCGCACCTCCTTGGCGGCTGTGGTGATCGCGCGCCAGACTTCCGCGTCCTCGGGTTGCCCGAGCTTGCCGAAGTCCGCGGCGATGTCCGCGGGCCCGAAAAAGATGCCGTCAATGGGTTCTGTTGCACAAATCCTGTAGGGGATTCATCTCGTGAAACCAGCGTGATAGCTGGGGTGCATGAGCAGACCGACCCCACCGACCTACAAGATCAGGAACTGGCCAGCCGACAATGAAGCGCTCAAGC
>NZ_JAOVQO010000028.1:0-30046 GCF_025673475.1 Albidovulum salinarum
CATGTCACTCGTTTTTCCGTCTCAACTTCCCGGCGTCGCCGCCGTTCCGTCCCCCGCAGCAGTCTGTCCCGCTTCGGTGAGGGGGTATTTACGGATCACCACCAATCTCCGCAAGCGGTTTTTTCGAAGTTTTCGTGACAGCCCGATGAAATGTTATTAAGCATATGAAATACAACACATTTATTTTGAAATACTCCGCCGAGACCGGCGTTTCGGTTGCTGGTTCGGGTGTCCTGACTTCAGAATCGTCAGCCAAGGCGGCGAATCCGGACAGGACGGCGATGAAAGGTCAGTGAAGCGCACCCGACGCTCCGCGTCAGCTTGCTCGATAGCCGGTGGGGATAGCGCCGGGGCGCTGCGACCGCCTCAGTCCGCGCAGAGATAGACGGCGCCGCCGACCGCAACGACGCTGACAGCCGCGCCGGCCAGGACGCCCGGCGCGCTAAGTGCCGCGGCGGCGCTGGCACCCGCGGTCTCCAGAAGACCGGCCAGCGCACCCGCCTTGCCGCTCAGGATGAGCGCACCGGAGGTGTCGCGCGCCGCAGTCAGCCCTGCACCGGCGGCGTCCAGTCCGAGTTCCGCGACCGCCAGCGCCTCTTCCTTGGTCGCATTGACGAGCCGGCAGGCCGCCGAGGGGCGCTTGCAGCGGCCATAGGCGTCGCGCTCCCCCTTCGCGGGCGCACGGTAATACTCTGCGTCCTCGTCGTAGACCGCGCAGAAGAGGCTGCGCTGCTCCTCGTTTAGTCCCGGCATCATGTGTGAGATGACGACGGCGCCCGGACAGGTCTTGCGGCGTGTCAGGTGCCGCTCGCGCATCGAGGAGTAGCTGTCGAGGTCGCGGTCGTAGAGAATGGTGACATTCTCGCCATTGATGTTGGCCTCGCAGTCCCGAGGCTCGGCCAATCCGGGCAGCGGCGCTCCAACAACGAGCATGAATGACGCGATGGCCGCAAGGTTCATACGCACCGCAGGTCTCCCTATCCCGCACCGCTTCGCCGCGAACGCGAACGCGTGCCGTCATCTACGCGAAGGACCGAAGCCAGCGCAATGTCCGCGGGGCCTCGCAGGACTTGGCGCTTGACTTGGCGCCGTAAAAGCCTCATTGCGCCGCGATCCAAGGCCCGCTGCCGCGTGAGCAGCCGTTCCCCGCTTCCGCGAAGGGACATAGGCCCGGATACCGGTTCCCATGTCACGCCAGGGGTCCTGCGGTTCCGTTGCGAGCCGCGCCCCGACGATGCCGCACCGAACCCCCATGGGTCCGGCGCTTACCCTGTTTGCGGGCCGCGACACTGCGCGCCCCAATGAAAGACACAGACTTGACGACTTTCGAAAACCTCGGGATCGCCCCGCGCGTCCTCATGAACCTTCCCGGCCTCGGCCTGACCACGCCGACGCCGATCCAAGCCCAGGGCATCCCCGAAATCATGGCGGGCCGCGATCTCATGGGCCTCGCCCAGACCGGCACCGGCAAGACCGCCGCCTTCGGCCTGCCGATGGTGACGAAGCTGCTCGAGATCGGCCGCCGGCCGAATCCGAAGAGCTGCCGCGCCCTCGTCCTCGCCCCCACCCGCGAGCTCGCGACCCAGATCGCCGAGAACATCCAGAACTTCTCGCAAGGCACGCCGCTCCGGACCTTCCGCGTCGTCGGCGGCGCTTCGCTCAACGCCCAGTCCGAGCGGCTCGCGCGCGGCGTCGACATCCTTGTCGCCACGCCGGGCCGGCTGATCGACCTTCTCGACCGCAAGGCGCTGACGTTGAACGAAGTGCTCTACCTCGTCCTCGACGAGGCCGACCAGATGCTCGACATAGGCTTCATCCACGCGCTGCGCCAGATCGCCCGCCTCCTTCCCTTCAAGCGCCAGACACTGCTGTTCTCGGCCACGATGCCGAAGCAGATCGAAGAACTCGCGACCTCCTATCTGAAGGAGCCCGCGCGCGTGCAGGTCTCGCCCCCGGGCAAGGCCGCCGAGAAGATCGAGCAGGCGGTGCATTTCGTCAACCAGGGCGACAAGGCGAAGCTCCTCGCCGACTACCTCGCCAGGCATCCCGACGAACTGGCGCTCGTCTTCGGCCGCACCAAGCACGGCTCGGACAAGCTGATGAAGCTCCTCGACACCTGGGGGTTCAAGGCCGGCGCGATCCACGGCAACAAGAGCCAGGGCCAGCGCGAGCGTACGCTGCAGGCGTTCCGCTCAGGCGAGCTGAAGGTGCTGGTCGCCACTGATGTCGCGGCGCGCGGGATCGACATTCCGGATGTCCGCCACGTCTACAACTACGACCTGCCGAATGTGCCGGAGAACTACGTCCACCGGATCGGCCGCACCGCCCGCGCCGGCCGCGATGGTCGCGCGGTCGCCTTCTGCGCCCCGGCGGAGTTCGGCGAGCTTAAGGCGATCGAGAAGCTGACCAAGGTTGCGCTGCCGGTCATCGGCGGCGAGCCGCCCTCCGGCGCGGAGGCCAACGCCGCCGCGAAAGCCGCCAAGGCGAAGCAGGGCAACCGGCAGAACCGCGGCGCGTCGCATGGCCAGCCGCACCGGCCCGACGAGGCGACCAAACGCCCGGCCCGGCGCCCGTCGCGGCGGCCGCGGCGCACCAAGGCCGCATGATCGGGACGCGACAGGCCGGCCGGAGTCGCCTCCGGCCGGCTTGAAGCGCCATTGCCCCCAGCGCAAACAGGTCCCATGGCGAAGCTCTATTTCCACTACTCGACGATGAATGCCGGCAAGTCGACGCTGCTGCTGCAGGCATCGCACAATTACCGCGAACGGGGGATGGCGACCTATCTCCTGACCGCCAAACTCGATGACCGGGCAGGCGCCGGGCGGATCGCAAGCCGGATCGGCATCGCCGAGACGGCCGACATCTTCGATGCCTACACAGACCTCTTCGCCGCGATCGAGCGACGGCGCACCGAGGGCCCGGTCGCCTGCGTCTTCCTCGACGAGGCGCAGTTCCTCACCCGCGAACAGGTCTGGCAACTCGCCCGGTCGGTCGACGACCTCGGCGTTCCGGTCATGGCCTACGGCCTCAGGGTCGATTTCCGCGGCGAGCTGTTCCCGGGCTCGGCCGCACTCCTAGCCCTCGCCGACGAGATGCGCGAAGTGCGCACGATCTGCCACTGCGGCCGGAAGGCGACCATGGTGGTGCGGCGCGGGCCCGACGGACGGGCGCTGCGCGACGGCGCCCAGGTTCAGATCGGCGGGAACGAGACCTATGTCTCGCTCTGCCGGCGGCACTGGCGGGACGAAATCGGCGACCGGCCCGACAACCTATCCGCCTGATCCTGCGGAGGCGCCTTGCGGCGCCACGAGATGTCTCGTGCCCGCGCCAAGGGCGCGGGCACTCGGGTCAGGGGACCGCGACCAAACCGGTCCGCGTCCGGCAAGCACGGTTAGACTTTCCTTAACCCCGCCCTGCGATCGTGGGATTCGCGGTACAGGCCGGAGGGCCGATGACCGCGACAGGAAGTGCAGCCCGTCCCGGTTCCGGGGCGGGCTGTTCTCACTTTCTGTTCAAAAATACTCCCCAGGGGGTCCGGGGGACGGGACGTCCCCCGGCGGGTCGGCCAAGGCGCATCCGAGGCCGAAATCAGTAGAGCCGCCCGCCTACCGGCACCTCTTGCCCGGGCCCGATCAGAACGACCTCGCCATCCGCATCCGGCACGCCGAGCACCAGCACCTCCGACATCACCGGGCCGATCTGGCGCGGCGGGAAGTTCACCACAGCCAGCACCTGCCGGCCCACCAGTTCCTCCGGCCGGTAATGCCGGGTGATCTGCGCCGAAGACCGTTTCTCGCCGATCTCGGGTCCGAGATCGACCCAGAGCTTGAAAGCCGGCTTGCGTGCCTCGGGAAAGGGCTCGGCGCGGGTGATCCGCCCGACCCGGATATCGACCTTCAGGAAATCGTCAAATCCGATCGTCATCGCCCGAGTTCCCGCCCCCGTTCAGCCGCCGCGTGAACCGCCTCCCTCAGCAGCGCCGGGAATCCGCGCGCCTCGTCCATCAGCACCTTGAGCGCCGCCGCCGTGGTCCCGCCGGGCGAGGTGACGTTCACCCGGAGCTGATCGGGCTGCTCCTCCGACGCTTCGGCGAGCGCTCCGGCCCCGGCAACGGTCGCCTTTGCGAGCCGCATCGCGAGATCGGCCGGCAGGCCCTCCGCCACACCCGCCGCCGCGAGTGTCTCGATGAGGTGGAAGACATAGGCCGGGCCTGATCCCGATACCGCCGTCACCGCGTCCATCTGATGCTCGCCCTCGATCCGAACCACCTGCCCCACCGCCGACAGAAGCACCTCGGCCAAGTCGAGATGCGCCGCTGTGGCGCGGGCATTGCCGGTGATCGCGGTGATGCCGCGGCCGATCGCGGCCGGCGTGTTCGGCATCGCGCGCACGATCGGCGTCTCCGCGCCAAGCACGCTTTCGTAATAGGCGATGGTGGTTCCCGCAGCGACCGACAGAAACAGCCTCCGCCCGCCCCCCATCCGCGCGAGCCCCGGCAGCGCCTCGGCCATCATCTGCGGCTTCACCGCGACAAGCACGATGGCCGGCGCCTCCGGCAGGGCCGCGTTGAGGTTGACCCCCTGCCCCTTCAGCCAGTCCGACGGATAGGGATCGCTCACCCAGACGCTCGCTGCAGGCAGCCCGCCCTTGAGCCACCCCTCGAGCATCGCCGAGCCCATCTTGCCGCATCCCAAGAGCACCAGCCCCCTGCGGCTCACCTCGCTCATGTCCATGATCACCTCCGAAGCTGCGGAGGCAGATTAGCGATCCGGCGGCCGAGGGAAACCCCCGGCCGCCAAATGCCCCCTCAGGCCCGCCCGTAGGCCTGGGCGATGGCGACTTCCATCGCGCGTTCGGGGCTCTCACCGCCCCAACAAGTGAGCTGAAATGCCGGATAGAAACGTTCCGCGGAACTGACCGCCTCGTTGATCATGCGGTCGATCTGCTCGGGACCGGCGATCTGACCGCCGGCGAGGCACAGACCGTAGCGCCACACCATCAGCCGCTGCTCGCGCCAGTAGGTGAAGGCGCCGGACCAGACCATGTCATTGGTACGGTTCAGCGCCTCGTAGAGCGCCGGAAGTGCCTCGTCGGGCGGATCCATCTCGAAAGTGCAGATCAGGCGCAGTGTCTCGTCATAGCCCGACCAGGCCAGCGTGATGGAATAGGTCCGCCACTGCCCTTCGACCGCCATGGCGATCTGATCGTCGGTCACCCGGTCGAAATCCCAGTCGTGATGCTCGGCGATGGTTTCGACGATATCGATCGGATGCAGGTCCTCGGTGGAGAGATACGTCTCGGAAAGCGACATGCCCGGCCTCTTCTTTTGTGACCCTGCTGGGTGGCAGCCCGCAAGGACTAGGTGCCCGCCTCTAGGTTCGGTGCATTTGACGCCCGACCCTGCAAGATATGGTGTCTCCGAATACACCATCTGTAAAGAAGTATTTCCGGATGACCGTCTAAATCTTGTGGATAGTGTAGCGTGACACGAACATTTGCAGTGTTTGACAGAGATATCTGCAACAGAGCGGGTTTTCGGGCCTAGATGCGGTAGCCGGCGCGACCGCCGGTTGCAAGAGGCGCTTCGAAGACGCGCCGGTCACCGGTCCCGCCGGCAGTTTGAAACGGCCTTAAACGGGGGTTTAAACGGTTTGGGGGTGCTCCGCGCTCAAGAACTAGCCCTCGAGAGACTGTCCGACATCACCGTAGATCAGCTCAAGCTCACTGTCAGGCAGGGGGCTGTCTTTCTTCGCACGGTATGGCTCGTTATCGGCATAGAAGTAGACGAGCAGGATGCTCGGCAGTCGGAATACACTGCGCGCACTTCGGCGCTCGGCAATACGTTCACCAATGAACTTGTTCCCCGCCAGCCAAGGCTCGAGCGCCTCCGTCGTTGAGGCGTGAAAGCGCCCATAGTGGTCTAGGATCAATTGATTCAACGGCGTTTCAGAGTCCATCGCGGGCACACCGACTAGTTCCGCATATCGCGCTGACAAGAAGGCATCGAGATCGGTGAGAGGCTGCACCTCTTGTGCGATCAGCTCGTCGAGCGCGCTGAAGTAATCGCTTGTGGCCTCAATCAGAGCCATGCTCTTAGCGGCGGCCCGCTTCATCTTCGGAGTGGCCGTGATGGAGGGCTTGTACAGCGTATCATGTGTGATCTCGCTGTACGCATGCTGGAGCAGGGTTCGGATCTGGATTTCGCAGGGAAGGTCGGCTGGGATTGGCTTCCCATCCACCTCGATACCCGGCTTCGACCGAACGACATAGTGCAGAGACTGGTAGCCAAACTCGTAGGGTTTCGCCTCGATTTCCTCTTCGTGGTCACGCGCCTTGACTGAGTTCCAAGCCGCTTCTTCTTCTCGAACCAATCGGCCGACAACGTTCACATGGGCAGCGAGCAGTACAACAAACCGAACGCCGACCTTGTCTTCAATCGCATCGAATGGATCCGCGTGCCCTTTTTCCTCATAACCCTTCCCTCGGTAGAACGCCTTTTGGAGCAGCGAAACGTCATCCTTCAGCCGGGGTTCAACCGGCAACCTCAAAAAGCCCTTGGCGGCCTTCGGACCGAGTTCCTGCGCAAGCCTTTCTTTCAAGCGGTCGACGACGTAGCGACCCCAACGTTCATAGTCGGGTCGCTCCGTGTGCCATCGAGCCAGGAAATCTTGATCCCGCTTCGTCATACCTCTTTCACGAACTGGTCAAGGATGGTGATCACAGTGACAGCGTCGGCTTGGCCGGTCTCCGGGTTCGCCACCGCCTGTGTACCGATGGTAGCACGGCCCTGGGCAATTGCTTCGGGCGACGCCGAAAACTCAATGTCTGTGCCATATTTGAATCGCCGCCGCTTCAGACGGCTCGTCAGTTCGGCGGTGTCCCGCTGCACCGCCCGATCGGGAAACTGCTTTCCCTTCATGAACTTGGCATAGTTGTCTTGGAGCTCTTCAGGCACATATCGGTCCGTGAACTCGTGGACCGTGAAGGTTGGGGCCTTGTCCGTTTTCACGAAGGTGTAAAGCGCATCGGTGAGATCGTGCCGCTTGTCCCGATCGGTTACCGATTTCGTGATGAAATCTCGCGTAAGGTTGAAGAACCTTGCGGTCTCATAGGCGGCGTCCGCCTTGAAGCTGCAGCCCAAGAACGTCTCGTAGAAGTAGAGAGCCGCGGCCTCGCGATCGCTGGCGGCGATTTTGTGGTCGAAGACCAAGGCCAGCCAGCCGTCAGGGGAAGGCTTTGTAGGGTCAGACCGTACCATGAACCCGATCTTGTAGAACCTCGTTGCTTTGGTAAGGAACAGATCATTCACGAACTCGGTGATGATCGCGGCGCCGTCCTTCCTCCGTCGAAAGCCGTCCTGCACTTCAGCCTTGATGACACCGACAAACGGGCTCGACAGGGGGCCGGTCGTTCCGCTGAACACGATCACCATACCGCCAGGGATATTCTGAGTGGTCTGCGCTTCGGTAAGGCGATCCGGGATCACCCTCGATCGTTCAAGAAACTCCGCCGCCGACGCTCCGACAAGCTGCTCCACATCGCCTTGGAAAGTGCCGGGCCCATGGCGTCTGATAGCCATTTCGATGCATTTCGACTTAGCGTTGAGAGCCTCAGTAATCCGGAGCCGAAACGCGTCGAGCGCTTCTACCGACAAGGTCTCGAGCTTGGTCGCGTAGACCGGCGGCGCGATCCGCCGGTCAGCGCCGCGTTGAAACACTTCATGCACAGCGACATGCTCGACCCTCAAACTCCTTAACACCCAATCCTCCTTCGGTCACGAGATCACGGCGAATCGCCTTTGGGTGGCAAGATACACGGGAAATTCGCGGCGTTGATCTCATGTTGAGGCGCTAGAATGTCGCGATCCGATTAACAGTTCGGCTGCCGGCCGCGCGCCATCGCCCACGGTGTAGGTCGTTTCCACCGGCCGGATCGAGAACCGCCCGAAGATCTCGCGGATCTCCGGCACGTCGTTGATCGACATGAGAAAGCGTCCTTTCAGCCCGGCGAGCAGCTCGGCCAGCCGCGCGAAATCCTCCCGCGCAAAGAGCGCCTTGCCGTAATCGGTCTCGCAGCCCCAGTAGGGCGGATCGAGGTAGAAGAACGTGCCCGGCCCGTCGTAGCGGCGGAGAAAGTCCTGGTAGTCGAGGCACTCGATGACGACGCCGGCGAGGCGGCTGTGAAGATCCTCGAGCATGGGCTCCAGCGTCGTGAGGTTGAAGCGGCCGGGGCGGTCGCGGGAGACGCCGAAGTTCCGGCCCGAGACCTTGCCGCCAAAGGCAGTGCGCTGGAGGTAGAGGAAGCGCCCTGCCCGCTCGAGATCGGTCAGGGTATCGGGATCGGTCGCCACCAGGCGCTCGAACTCGGCCCGCGTGGTCAGCTGGAAGCGCAGCGTCTCGAGGAACTGGGGATAGTGGCGCTGCAGGATGCGGAAGAGGTTGGCGACGTCGCGGCCGCGGTCGTTGATGACCTCGGCGCGCGGACGTCGGGTCCGCCGCAGGAAGATGCCGCCCATTCCGACGAAGGGCTCGGCGTAGGTCATGTGCGCGTCCGCGTCGATGATCGCGGTTAGTCGGGCACGGCCTCGAGATGGCGCAGGATTGCCAGGCGGCGGTGCTGGCGGATCGTGTCGGCGTAGTCGGTCATCGCTTGGCTCCGTCAAGCAGGTGGTTTTCGTGGCGGTCGACGGCGATCTCGATCCGCTTGATGATCTCGCTGCTCCCTCGCATCTCGGCGCGCATCTCGCGGAGGTAGCCGCCCATCTCGGCGATCGCGACCTGCATCTTGTGAACGTCCTCTCTGCCCGGCATGCCGCTCAGGGTCTGCTCGACAGAGCTGAGGCGCGCCTCGTGCCCGTCGAGACGCGCTCGGTTTTTTTCGATCTCCCTGGTATTCGCGCGGCTCCCCGAGGCCATCAGGTTCCAGACCGTGAGCCCGAAGGTCAGGAGCTGCGACAGCGCGACCACCCAGACGATGACGGGCGAGATGTTCAGGACCTCCGCCCCCATCAGACGCGACCCTTCCACTTGGACACCATGTCCTTCAGCGTGTGACCGCCCATGTAGAGCGACATGTAGAGCGCGCTGATCTGCATCAGCACCGCGAGATCGGTGGGCGGCAGGGCGATCTTCCAGTAGGCGTTGGCGACATGCAGCAGGACGAGGTTCCAGAGCCACAGGAACCCGAGCCCGTACATGCCGAGCGGGCGCCAGGCACGCACCCAGAGGGGCTCGGAAGCTTCCGCCACGAACAAAGCCTGGCGCGCGACGAGCTCGGCCGACCAGAGGTCGAGCAGCTCGGGCGCGTCGGCCTCGACCGCAAGCACCGCCTCGCGAACCTTCTCCGGCTGCTCGGCCGCGAGCCGGTCGACGTCGGAGGGGTGAACCCCGGCCTTGTGGGCGATCATGCCGATGACCTGGCCCGCCAGCTCGGCATTGGCCGCACCGATCTTCTTCGACAGGATGCTCTTGACGAGCGGGGCGCCGATCTCGGCGGCGATTGCAGTCAGGGCCGGAGCCATGGGGTTCTCCTTCAGAACTTGCGCTCGATGCGGGCCGCTCCGGGCGCCGCTCGTTGGATTTCGGTCGCCACCACGCCCTTGACCTTCTCGCCGAGCATCACGAGGCCACCTCCGGGTTGATCGCCGCCATTGCCCCGCGGATCACCCGGCGCAGCCAGCCGCGCCCGTAGGTGTCGAAATGCGCCCTGCTCGCGTAATAGAGCGCCCGCTCCGCCTGGAAGCGGACGACAAGCTCGGGATCATCACCCTGGCGCTGCATGGCGCGGCGGGTGCGCGGGCCGATGACGCCGTCGGCGACCTCGCCGAGCGCCTCCTGCATCAGCTTCACGGCGGTCTTCAAACCCATGTTCACGACCGCGTCGAAGAAGACATAGGCGACCGGCCAGCCGAGCAGGCCACAGCCGGCCGCGTCCCAGTAGTCGCGCCGGTAGATCGCCTTCGCACCGGCGATGGTGAGGGAGGGAATGTCGACGTCGGGATGGTAACGCTTGGCGATGCCGTACTTGGTCTCGCCGCCGGGGTCGCGCGCGTCGTTCGAATACGCACCTTCCTCGCCGATGACCAAGCGGAACGCATGGTCGAAATTGTCTGCTTTGGCCACTGCCGCCTCCAAGGGATTTGCCCTCGAACCATCGCCCATCGGCGGGGGGCAGATCAGCCTTGAAAGGTTTCAGGGGGAGTGGCCGGGCGCGGCTCAGGCACTGTGGCAGACGGCCCTAGTCGTTGTCAAAGGGCAGGTCGAGCTGGCGCCTTCCGGCCTCGGCCTCGAGCTGGGCGCGGTAGTTCGACACGGTGCGGGAATGCATGTCGCAGGCCAACGCCACCTGGGAGATCGAGGCGCCGGCGCGAAGCATCTTCTTGGCCTCGGCGCGGCGCGCCTTGGTGCCGCGGAGATGACCGCAGGGAAGCATGATCTTCGCCGAACCGAAGGCGCGGATCATCGCCTCCGCTCCGTCGACGCCGATGATCTCGGCGAGCATCGAGCCGCGGGCGCGGACGGGAATGTTGATCTCGGTGCCGCCACGGCGTCGCAAAAGCAGCATGGTGCGCTCGAGGCCGATGACGGCCTCGATCTCGCCCGCGATGCCCGGCAGACGGCTCACTCGTCGCGCTCCCGCCGCTGCCGACCGGTGCGGATGTCAGGGCGGCTCGCCTCCAGCACCGTCGTCACCGTGCCCTCCTGGAGCCGGTACTGGAAGCCGTCGATCGTGACGGCGCTCGCGCCGAGCTCGACCGCGTTGTCGACGCGACGGCCGACGAGGCGGCGGTGGTGCTCGACGTCAATGCCGAGGACCCGCTCGAAGTAGCGGATCATAGCGTGGTCGGAGACATGGGTGATGGGCTTCTTCACCGGCGGACCTCGATCCCGTTGCGGAGGCACATCGCCTTCAGCGCATCGACGATGTCGGCGATCTCCGACCAGTCCTGCATCGTGTCGATGTCGATCGGCACCGAGCCCCATTTCTTTTCGAACCGCGCCCGGATGAAGGCGTTGAGCCCCTTGGCGCCCGAAGCCTTCACCGCGCCCTTCTCGTGCAGAAGCCGCCACATGACATGGCAGAAGCGCACGTCGGCGCGATTCGCGGCCGGCCGCCGCCCCTTGGCCCCGGCCGAGGGCCGCCAGCCGCGTTCCTTCAGCGCCGCCACGACCTTGTGCATCTCCGCCTCGGACATGTCCGAGAGGCTGTCCTTGCCGGTCGCGACGAGCTGGAGATCCCGGCGCGTGTCGGTGTCGAGACCGAGCTCGCGGCAGCCCGCGAAGATCTGGCGCTGAAGCGCGCGATTGGTCATCAGAACTTTCCCTCGCTGGATTTGAGCCAGGTCTCCGCCGCGTCGGCCATGGCCTTCGCCAGCGCGTTCAGGTCGACACCGAAGCTCGGCCCGTTGCCACCAACACCGATCACGCCGAGATAGAGGCCCCGCGTGGTCAGCTCGATCGCCGCCATCTGGTCTCCGACCGTGCCCTCCGCCTCGCCGAAGACCTTGTCGCCATCGGCGGGGCGCGAGCGGTAGAGCGGCACGGCGAGCATCGCGACAGGCTTCATCACGACCTCCCGTCGCAGCGCGGCATCGTCCATTCGATGACGACGCCGTCGAAGTGCCGCGATCCGTGATGCTCGCGCCAGAAGGCCGACATGTCGTCGAGATGCTCGAACCCGTCCGCGACCGCGAAGGCGTCGAGATCGAGGAGCGGAACCCTACCGACCTCAATCCGGTTGATGCGGGCCGAGGCGAAGTTGATGGCGATCGGCAGGATGGCGGTGCAGACCGGATCCGGCACGATCTTCTCGCAGAGCCGTGTCCGCATTCCACGGAAAAGTTGTATCGGCTCGCCCGGTCGGGCGTGGCGCTTGCGCGCGCTCCGGACCGTCTGGGTCTTCAGACCCTCGCGGATCAGCGGCACGAAGCGCGACTGGAAGGAATAGGCCACCATCATGCCCACCACTGATCAAGGAAGACGCCCACGACGAAGCGAATGAGCTTGATCCAGATCCAGAGGCCGATGGCGATGGCGGGCAGGAGCCACCAGCCCGAGGGAAGGCGGCGATCGTCATCCGCCTCCCCGGATTTGCGGGCGGGCGTTGCCACGTCGAAGCGACGGGGATCGTTCGGCATGTTCATGGGTTACGCCTTCGCCAGATCGATCGTGACCGCGGCCCACGGCGCGTCGGCCGCATCGCGGCGGTAGAAGCGGACGTAGCTCTTCGAGCCCACGACCCGCATCGCGTCGCGGATTGCCTGCATCGCCGCCTTCCAGCGCTCGTCGGAGATCTCCAGCCGCAAGAGCGAGTAAAGCGCCGCACGGTTGATCTGGCCTTCCTTGTCGGTATTGAAGGCCCGCGTCACGACCGCCTTCAACTCGTCTCCTGCCGAGGCCGTCCAGTCGGTCAGGCACTCGTCGACCAGCGTCTTCGCGACCTGCAGCTCGGGGCCGAAGACGATGTTGTCGGCGACCTGGACCTGCACCTTGAAGAGCCCGTCGTAGCTCATCAGCGTCTTGTTGCCCTTCTTGCCGCCCACGGTGGCGCCGTAGCGTTCGGCGACGAGCGCTTCGAAGGCGCCGAGGTTGTCGTGGAAGTGGGCGAGGAAGCGCGAGAGCTGGTCCGAGAGCGCCACGGCGTGGCTCATCTCGGAGCGCACCAGCTCGTCCTCCATCACGTTCTGCGGCTTCACCGTGCCGATCGGCAGCTTCGCCCCATCGGGGCCGAGGATATGCTCCTGGTCGTCGATCATGACGCGCCCCGTGGGGATGCGCGCGGGCGGATAGGGCCGGTATTCGCGGGTGGCGGTCTCGTCAGGCATCATGCCCGTTCTCCTTCGGTATAGCGGATCTTGTTCGGGGGCGTGTAGGCGCCCGGGTGGATGGCTGGCAGGCCGAGCGCGGCAAGCGCCCCGGCCATGGCCGCGATCTCTTCCATGCTGACCAGCGTCGCGCCGCGCAGGCCGTCGCGGTCGACCTTGCCGACGCCGCGCGCCGCGAGCTCCAGCATTTCGTCCTCGGTCCAGCGGCTCATTGCGCGCGCCTCCTGAGATAGCAGCGCTGCGCCTCCTGGCCGACCGGCAACCAGCACTCGACGAGCCTCTCGACCGGCTGGCCCATCTCTGCCGCGGCATGGCCCATGACGTTGAACGCCGCCGTCCAGAGCGCGGCGCGGAACTCCTTGTCCTCACGCGCCTCTCGGATCAGGTCTACGGAATAGGCATGGACCTGCGGGCTCACCGCCTCCATCTCCGGCACGGACTTGCGCTCAGGCATCGAGGCGACCCTCCCGGCAAAAACCGTTCTCGGCGATGCTGGCCTCGGCGCGGAGGCGTAGCCGGCCCTCGATGTGCTCGATCTTGTCGGCGATCTGCGCGTAGGTCGACGTCCGGTCGGGGCCGATGCACGCCTCGGCGAGGACCATCTCGGCGGCGAGGATCACGGCCGCACCGTTGATCTCGCCGCTGCAGATCGCCGCGACGATCCGGTCGGCCTCGGCATGGGCCTCATTCACCTGGTTTGTCATCTGCGGGCTTGTCATCCGCGACCTCCTTGCGGTTCCTTTTGCAGTTCACACAGGCGCGGTACATCCGCACCCGGAGCGCGTTGACGTTGACGAATTTGCGCGCCTTCTCGCGCCACTGGCGGCACTCGTGCATCGGGATCGTGCCCAGAGCAGGGCAGTCCACCCTGGCGTCGCGGAAGATCCCGTTGAAGAGTTCCTCGATCGCGGCGAGGTCGCCGGGATACTTCGCCCGGAGCACGAGGCTGACGAGCGAGGCCGAGCGGCCGAGCTGGGCTGCGACCTTGTTCTGGCTCGACGCCGAGCATTCGACCGCGAGCGCCTCGATCCATTCCGGCAGCGCCTCGCCCCAGGCCTCGCGGGCCGTGTCCAGAGGGGTCATTCCACGCCCTCCTTGCCGAGGGCGTATTCGGCGAGGTTGCCGTCATAGACGGCGGTCACGCGGCGCGGCTGCGGCGGGATCGGCCCGGTATTGCGGATCAGCCGATAGACGGCCGCGCGATGCAGTCGCGCGTCGGCCTTGCGCTCGAGCTTGAGATAGCCGGTCCGGGACAGAACCTCGCAGTAGTCGAGCGCCGAGCGCTCTTCCACCCCCACCTCCGGCGTCCGCGCATGCGCGGCGAGATCGAGCGGCGTGAAGCTCTTCAGCATCCGCATCGCCCGCCAGAGATTGCCAGTCACCGTGCCAGTGTTCGCCGGCTTCTTGCCCTGGATCACCCGGTAGTAGCGCCGCTTCCGGTCGCCCACATGCGAGAGTTCAATGAGCCCTTCTTCGGCCCATTTCCGGACCATTTTGCCCACGCATGTCTGGTGCATGGACAGGGCCAGCGACAGATCGCGGTAGCAGAAGGATGTCATGCTCGATGCCTTCGCCCAGGCCGCCTGCTGAACGGCGGCTCTTTTCTCATTGAAGTACGTCACGCAATCTTCCTCCCGGCCGCCTCGGCCACGACGGAGAGCTTGCGGCGCGGCGCCGGCGCCTCCCCGGAGAAGAAGTCGGCCTTGCCCCAGTCCCCTCGTGCCACGCGCTTGAGGCCCCGCGTCACCGCGAACTCCTTGACCCGCGTGAGGTTGATCGAGATCCGGCGGATCGAGTGCCGCGACTGGGCGAGCAGGAACTGCTGCAGATCCTCGTCGAGCTCAACGCCGCGGCAGTAGATCTTCGCGAGATGCCCGACGTCGGTGAGATCGCCGGGCTGCGCCGCGACCCAGTCGAGCATGCGGCCATGGACCCGTTCCCACGTCTGCAGCTTCTGCGGCAGCGCCTCCTCGCCGATCAGGATCACCGGCGCCCCGGAGCTTTCCGAGATGTCGCGCACCAGTTCGACGATGCCGCGCGTGACCAGGTGGTCGGCCTCGTCGACGATCAGCGTCCGGCCCGTCCGCGCCAGCTCCTCGCTGACCTGCTCGAGAAGGTCGGCGGCCGAGCCGCGGGCCTTGATACCGATCTCACCGAGGATCGCGGCGAGGAACTTCTTCGCGGTCCAGAGGCTCCGGACCTCGACATGGTAGGCATTGAACCTGTTGGCCGCGTAGATCGCGGCGCTCGTCTTGCCGAACCCGGAATAGCCGTAGAAACAGGCCATGCCGGGCAGGCCGTGATCGCGCCGGTCCACCCGGTCGATCAGGGTCACCAGCGCCGCCACATTCCTCAGAGGCGCGACGCTACCGTATAGTCCTTCCGTCATCTTCACTTCACTCCGTCACTGCTCACTTTTCCGACCGGGTCCCTACGAGCCGGCCGGTCTTCATCCGAAAATCGCGTCCCCGAAATCCTCCCAGAGCATCCGCTCCGAGCGGTATTCCGGCGTCTGCTGGTAGTCCTGAAGCCACTGCCACTGGTCGGGCGTGATCGTGCCCGCGCCGGCCTCGGCGGCGCGTTCGAGCTCGAGCGCCCGGCGGAACCGCTCGCGCGCCGGCTCCTCGGGCACCGGCTTCGGCCGGCGCGAGGCGAGGTCGGCGACGATCTCGGCCTGGGCGCGCTCGATCTCGGGCGCGACCACGGACTCCGCTGGGGGCGCCGACTTGCCCTTACCGAAGACCGGCCGCACCACCTTGGCGGCGGGCTCTTCCGCCGGGGCCGGCGCGGCGTCGTCGAGCATCGATCCGAGCTCGGCCGCCTTGAACTTGCGGTGCGCTTCGAGCGCAGCCCGATCGGCTTTCTGCAGTCCGCGGCGCGCCTTCGCGAGCGCCCGCGCCTCGGCCGTGTTCTGGAACCCGACCTTCTCCATGCAGGGCGCGCGGCCGAGATATTCGTTGTCGGCGGAATAGACGTGCAGCCCCGCCCAGAGGTCGGCGAGGTCGAACCGGGCGATCACCTGCTCTCCGGCGATCTCGCTCATCCAGGGCGCCCAGTACTTGTTGCCGGAGAACGTGATCTGGCCCGAGCCTGTCGCGCCCTTGAGCCCCTCGGCGCCCATCAGCCAGAACCGGCGCTGCGCCTCGGTGGCCTTGCGGATCGGCGCGGTCGCATAGGAGGCGTCGAAGACCTCGGCGAAGCTGCGCCCGAAGGCGACCTCGGAGCGGCGGCCCTGGCGGGTGTTGTGCTCCTCGATCCCCTCGGCCACAACCGCAAGGAAGTCCTCGAGCTCGATCGCCCGGCTGCCGTAATCCTCGGGCTTCGCGTCCGGCCGGTTGCCGGTCCAGGCGCCGTCGAAGCGCGGATCCTTGGAGATCGCATCGCACATGTCGCGGAACGCCCGCTCGATCGGCTTCGACTGGCCTGAATAGGGCGTGGCCCAGTGGATCTGGCAGCCGAGGGAGACGAAGAGACCCGGCAGATCGTCCTCGCGCACCCTGAAGCGGAACCGCGTCGGCGTTCCGCCGGTCAGCGTCTTCGCCGCGAACTCCCGGCCGTTGTCGAAGAGCACATGCTCAGGGATGCCCCAGCTCTCGATCATGTCGCCGGCGGCGAGCTGCACGGCGTAGGAGTTCGGCGTCTGGTCGACGCGCCAGCTGAGGATCCGCCCCGAATGGATGTCCTGGAACGCGACCATCTGCGGCCGGGTGACGAGGCCCGCGGCCTCGCCACGTTCGGCCGGCCAGCGCACGAAGACGTCGAACTTGTGGAAGTCGGCGTTGACCGCCTCCATCGCATGCAGCGCGGTCTTGTCGCGGGTCTGGGTCGGGCGCAGGCGCTTCAGCGCTTCCATCCCCTTGCGCGCCAGCGTCTGGCTCTCGATCGAGACCTCGGCATCGAGCCGCCGCCGCGCCGTGCGCTCGGGCAGGTGACGCCAGCCGTTCGCCTTGGCGATCCGCACCGCGCGGCGGTGACAGCTGGTGAAGGACGGTCGCGACGAGCGCAGGAAGTCGGACTTCAGCACCTCCATGAACTCGCGGTCGCAGCGCGTCTTGGTCGATTTCCGCTCGGCCGCGCGGTGCCGGGGCGCGAGATAGGGCAGCCGGTCATCGGGCCGCACGCCCTCGATCAGCGCGAACCAGTTCCAGATCGAACGCGCGCTCACGCCCTCGAGCGTCGCCACGTCGTGGGCGGCGAGATAGCGGGTCAAGGGCGGCGACAGCGCCTCGACCTTCTGCAGGATCAGGAGGCGGCGTTGCGCCTCGCCTTTCGCCTTCTCGGGCAGACCCTCGAACCACGACCAGGCCTCGTCGCGCTCCATCCGGGGCTCCGCCTCGGCCACTGCGGTCGGTGCCGCCGCGACGGTCGCCAGGAGCTGCTTCTGCGCCCGGCTCGGAAAGAGCTTCCAGTGATACTCCCAGCCGCCGCCGCGGCCTTCTCGGCGACGCGCATGGTGCGGGTCCTGGCGCCAGTTCTCGCGATCAACGACGATGTTCACACCGCGCTTCGTGCCGGGCAGATCGGCGAGCCCGGCCTCGGCGATCTCCTCCGCCGTCCACCATTCCTTCTCAGGCGCCAGCCGAGCCGCTGGCGCTCGGCGAGGAATACGGCCGTATCGAGCGCGTTCATTTCGGCACCGGCGAGGTTATCGTCGATCTCCATCAGTTGCGCCCAGTCGTCGGTCACATCGGTCCAGACCTTGGCCTCGATCTCCTCCCAACCGAGGCGCTTGGCCGCCTCGAGCCGATGTGCCCCGGCGATCAGGACGAGCTTGCCGTCCTTCAGCTTGCGGACATGGATCGCGTCCTTCATGACCTGCGTCTCTGCGATCGAGGCGAGCAGGCTCTCGACGCCCGCCTCCGAGACCGGGCGCAGCCTGCGGCGGGCATCGACCTCGGCCACCGCGACGCTGGTGATCTGCATGAGCGTCGGCTTCTTCATCCCTTGGGTCCCTTCTTCATCCGGTAGTAGAACCGCCGCTGGCCCTTCACGATCCGCGGCGAACACTCGATCTCGGCGCCATGCGCCCGAAGCTCCGCGACGCAGGCATTCACCGCCATCACCCGCGCTTTCCGCACGATCGCGCGGGTCGTGTGCTCCTGCCCGTCCTTGAGGACGGCCAGGACACGCTGCAGGCGGGGCGAGGAGAGCGGCGCCGCGTTCATCGGCTCACCACCCGACCGGCTGATGGCCGAGGTGTCGGCAGTAGCCGCAGATGCGATTGTGGATGCCCTCGCTTTCGAACGGCTTGTCGCAACTCATGCAGGCACGAATGCCCCGGCGGCCGAATTTCGCCTCGCGCTCGGCCTCGCGATTGAGGTTGTCGGCGAGCGTCTCGGCATCGAAGGCGGTCGTGAAGGGCCGCGACACGGCAATGCCCTTGTCATTCACGACAAAGAAGTAGCGCTCGTCCTTCAGGGCTCTGAACCGGCCCACCGCAGGCAGCTTCACCAACGGCGCCTGGGGCTCGACCGCCAGCGCCTCGGCGGCGGCGATTGCCGGGTGGGTGCGCCAGGACTTCATCCGAACCGCCATCACGCCACCTCGCGGTCGAGCAGGTCCTGCAGCCGGACGAGCACGCCAGTCTGGCTCAGGACGGCAAGCTCGGCGATGATCGCGTCGACCGCCGCGACATAGCGGTCTGTCGCGAGATCCCGGTCCACCGCCGCGGCGGCGGGATCGCGCATCACGGCCTCGGCCGCCATCGCCCGGACCAGCTGCACGCGCACGTCTCCGAACCTCTGGTCGGGCCGGCGCTCGGGGCGGGGAAGTTCATTCAGAAGCATCATGGAAACCTCACGGACAGAAACGGACGGGGCGCGGCTCATTGCAGGACACCCGTGAAAACAAGGAGACCTAGGAAGGCGGTGATCAGGCCGATGGCGCCGATCAGGTCGCCCAGGAGGCTCTGCTCGATCCGGTCATGAAACCGGACCAGGCGGTGCCGGAGCGCGCGCAGGGATGAAGCGACGCGCGCTCCGGCACCTTCCCCGGCCGGGGGATCGCAGGGCATGAGTTCGGGAAAAGGGTCGGCGCGACGCACCGGGTAACCGCCGTCCATTACGCGCCACCCTTCTTGAAGCTCTCATAGTGATCCTTGAGCCTCGCCTCATAGGCCGCTCGCACGACGTCGCGCCCGGCGGCGTCTATGATCCGAGCCAAGAGCGCCCGCCCCTTCGGACCTTTCGATTGGCCGAAGGTCACATTCCGCGCCGTCGCAGGGCTGATGCCGTGATCCGCGCACCAAACCTCGAAGCTGCGCCCGCCGGCACGAAAAGACCCTACAATGGCGTCATGGAGGATCGCCCCCGGCTGGAATTGAACGTCTTTCTGGGTCATAAATCCTCGCAAGGCGGATACGTGCCGCTACAATGCAAGTTTATGTATCCATTCGGATGCAGTCAAGGGGAGATGTATCCACTTGGAAGCACTTTCTCGTAGATTGCGAGAGGAGCGCGAACGTCTTGGAATGTCTCAAGAAACGTTTGCCGCCTTGGCAGATCAAAAAAGGCTCTCCCAGACCCGATATGAAAGCGGAGAGCGTGTGCCAGACAGCAATTACCTCGCCGCCGTCGAAAAGGCAGGCGTCGACGTCCTTTATGTTCTAACCGGAAAGCGCATCCGACCCGACGCCACGCTTGTGCATCCGAACGGCAACATCGAACTCGAAGTCAAGTCCACGCAAGGTCACGGCGCGGGCTCCCACGCACTCGATGATCTCACCCCAATCGACGTCTATGCCGTCGAGGCCGCCGCCGGTGGCGGCAGGCTGAACCGCGAGCAGGGTCGGATCGGCACGCTCGCCTTCCGCCGCGACTGGCTCGCCTCGCTCGGCATCCGCCCTTCGAAAGCGAAGATCCTGCGTGTTTGCGGCGACAGCATGGAGCCGACAATCCGCGACGGCGCCATCGTGCTTGTCGACGAGGACCGCAAGAGCCCCGATCGCAACTTCATCTACGCCTTCCTCGAGGGCGAAGAGCTCCGCCTCAAGCGCCTCGATCTCGTCCAGGGCAAGATCCTCACGATCTCCTCCGACAACCCGGCCTACCCGGCCGAAGTCCGCGTCGGCGCCGAGATCAACGACCTCACCATCCTCGGCCGCGTGGTCTGGACCGCCTGCCGCCTCGGCGAACCGCCCACGCTCACGTCGCATGAGCGGACGGAACTGATCCTGGACGAGTGAGACGAAATCTACGCTCGACCGGATGGTCTGGCCGGGCTCACCTGGTGAAGGAGAAAGACTTCATGGCGGATAAAAAAAGCAGTGGCGGCCCTCAGCCAAGCCGACCATCCCCTCAAACCGCGACCAACTCTCAGCGGTCGAGCAAACCGCTGATTTCATCCAAGCCGAACGTGCAGCCGAGCGCGCCAGGCGCCGTACCACCAAAACCGAAGGGCTAGTCTCGCGTGTAGACCCTGATCTCCTCGATCTCGGAGGCCGGAACATAGGTCAGCGCTGTGCCGAAGGCAGGATCCTGTAACTCGGCCTCCTCCCACTCCTCCGAACCTGCCTCGGAGCGGTCAGTGACAAACAGTGCGACCGAACCGTCTTCACCGAAGATGCATGGTCCGTCGCTAAAGCATGAGAAGCGGCTGAGGTCGTTGCACATAAGACGCCGACCGGACTTGAGGCGCACCATGATCCAGGTGGGCGCGAACGCCCGCCGCAACCTGACACTGTGCCAAGCCGTGACATGTCGGTCCGATGAAGTGACGCGCGCGACGCGGAGTAAAGACCGAACGAACTCCTCAAGGAACCCACGCCAAATGGCTGCGGCTCCGATCGCGGCTACGACACCACCAGTTGCCGCGATTGCGGGAGCATCGAACACCGCAAGGCGGTCCGAAGCCAGCTTGGCAATCAGAGCGAAGACAAGCGAGGCAAACAGCACATCGATGGTTTGATGAGTTTCGTCATGACCGACATAGGCAATTCGATAGCCGATATATCCCGCCGCCAGCACTGAGATTGTCTCGAGCGGCAGGCTCAGGAGGGACTGGAACTCTTCCATGGATATCTCCGATCGGACACCGGCACGCGGTACGCTCTGATTCTAGCAACCGGCAACGTCCTGTCCATGGGAGTGACCATCTGGGAGCGGGGATGCGTAATCGGCGTTGCATTTCATGCATTCCTGGCACCGAGAGGCAAGAAACTGTTCCCAGTTTCACTCTCAACCTCCCAGCCGCCGAAATCAGGTAAGTGTTTGATTGGAAAGTGCGTACCGGCTTTCTGGGAACAGGAGATCAAACTGGGAACCGGATTTCCCAGTTCCGAAGCCGCCTCGGCGCTCGTTTCGGCCCCGGCGCCGCCCGTATGCCCGACTTTAATGCCCGTTTTACAGGGGTTTAAACGGTCCCTTCACCGGCGCCTTCAAATCGGCCCCACATGCCCTCACCGCCCCGCCAGGCCCCGATTTCGGCCCCGACTGCAGACATCGTCCCCACGGCCCTCACCGCCCCCGCCACGCCCCGGAAATCCCTTGTTTCCTTGGGTCATCGCGCTTCTTCGCACCTCATCGCGGCACTTCGCACTTCACTGCAGATATCTCTGTCAACACACAGATAGAGTGGTCGTGCACGGATATTCGCGATACCCGGCAAGGAACTCCGGGCAGGACCGAAACCGCGCGCAAAGCGTGACTGCCGCGCGTCGAAGTGGCGTGTTCCATAAATGGCCGAGCCTGACGAAAGCATGGAGCGCCATGAGCGGCGATCCGGCCTTCTACTGCGAAAAGGGGGCCGCCCCATGCGGCGCCCCTGGTAAAGCCAATCCGTCCGTTTGGCCCCGCGTCCGGCGCCGGTCGATGAAGTGGAGTACTGATCGGAAAAAGGCGGATAACTCGCGACACTCACGCGCCGCGGCGCCTCAGCCCTTCTTGCCGGCTTCGAGCGCGGCGATGCGCGCCTTCAGCGCCTCGTTCTCTTCCCGCGCCTTCTGTGCCATCGCCCGCACCGCCTCGAACTCCTCGCGCGTGACGAAGTCACGGTCGGCCAGCCAGCGGTCCATCCAGCTCTTCATCGCGGTTTCCGCTTCGGTCCGGGCACCTTGCGCCACGCCCATCGCATTGGTCATCAGCTTCGACATGTCGTCGAAGAACTTGTTCGGTCCGCTCATCGGGCGCCTCCGTGGGGCAGGTCGGTTTCGCGGCCTATATGCGCACCGCGGCGGCAAAGCTCAAGGTTGACTTCGTCGCAGCCGCGCGCTCTGAGAGGGTCGAGGAGAACACGATGCAGGCTGCCATTCCTTTTCCGGATCTCTCGAACGAGATCTTCTCGGTCGAGCTTTTCGGCATCACGCTCGCGTTGCGCTGGTACGCTCTCGCCTATCTCGTCGGACTTCTGGCGGGCTGGTGGGTCATCCGCGCGCTGATGCGGCGCCCCGCCCTGTGGCCGGCCGGGCAGGCGCCGATGGAGCCGGGAAAGGTCGAGGATCTCCTGACCGCGATCATCATCGGCGTGATTCTCGGCGGCCGCCTCGGCTTCGTGCTGTTCTACCAGCCGGGGTTCTACCTCGCGAACCCGGCCGAGATCGTGAAGGTCTGGGAAGGCGGCATGTCGTTCCACGGCGGCTTCCTTGGCGTGGTCGCCGCCGGGCTCTGGTTCTGCCGCCGCCACGCCGTGCCGCCCCTGCAGCTTTCGGATGCGATGGCGCTGGTGGCGCCGATCGGCCTGTTTCTCGGCCGCCTCGCGAACTTCGTCAACGCCGAGCTTTGGGGCCGCCCCACCACCCTGCCCTGGGGCGTGATCTTCCCCGGCGAGGCCGCGCAGACCTGCACCGGCTTCCTTCCCGGCGACTGCGCGCGCCATCCGAGCCAGCTTTACGAGGCGGGTCTCGAGGGGCTGCTGCTCGGAGCGGTCCTGATGCTGCTTCTTGGGCGCGGAGCCCTCCGGCGGCCCGGGCTGATCACCGGCGTCTTCCTCCTCGGCTACGGGCTGTCCCGCTTCGCGGTCGAGTTCGTCCGGCAGGCCGATCACCAGTTCATCACCCCCGACAACCCGATGGGCTACGCTCTCCATGCTGGCGGCATCGGCCTGTCGATGGGGCAGCTCCTGTCGCTGCCGATGATTCTCGCCGGGCTCTGGTTCTGGCGCCGGGCGCGGGCGTGACGCCGCTCGCCGAAATCCTCGCGCGGAGGATCGCGGCGAGCGGCCCGGTGACGATCGCCGAGTACATGGCCGACTGCCTGATGCATCCGGAACACGGCTACTACGCCACCCGCGATCCCTTCGGATCCGCCGGCGATTTCACCACCGCGCCGGAAATCAGCCAGGTCTTCGGCGAGATGGTCGGGCTCTGCCTCGCGCAGAGCTGGCTCGATCAGGGCCGCCCCACCCCGTTCACGCTGGCCGAGCTTGGTCCCGGGCGCGGCACGCTGATGGCCGACATCTGTCGTGCGATCCGCGCCGTGCCCGGCATGGCCGAGGCGGCACGGATCCGGCTCGTCGAGGCTTCGCCTGCGCTTCGCGCCTGCCAGGCCAGGACATTGTCGGATCAGGCCCCCGAATGGCTCGACCGGGCCGAGGATTTGCCCGAAGCGCCCCTCTTTCTGGTCGCGAACGAGTTCTTCGACGCGCTGCCGATCCGCCAGTTCGAGCGACGTGACAACGGATGGTCCGAGCGGCAGGTCGCGCTTTCCGAACATGGGCTGATGCCGGGCCTCGGGCCGGTGAGCCGCTACGGCGCCCTCGATGCCCGGCTGCGTGATACCGCGCCGGGCGACATCGTCGAGACCTGCCCGGCCCTCGCCCCCATCGCGGCGACCATCGCCGGCTGCATTGCCCGTCATGGCGGCCTTGCCCTCGTGATCGACTATGGCGGCTGGCACTCGCTCGGCGATACGCTTCAGGCGCTGAAGGCGCACCGGCCGGTCGATCCCTTCGCCGAGCCGGGCGAGGCCGACCTGACCGCGCATGTCGATTTCGAACAGCTTGCGGTCGCCTTCGCCGCCGCTGGCTGCGAGACCACCGCGATGACCCCGCAGGGCGTGTTTCTCGAACGGCTGGGAATCACCGGGCGCGCCCGCGCCCTTGCGCGGAACCTCACCTGCGACGCGCTCGAAAGCCACATCGCGGCGCATCGGCGCTTGACCCATCCCGAAGAAATGGGACAGTTGTTCAAAGCGATTGCCTGTTTCCCCAGAGGGGCGCCCCTTCCACCCGGATTAGACCAGTTTCATGACGCTCGAAATCCTCACGCATGACGCGCTGCTGCCCCTGAAACACGGTTTCTTCACGCGCAAGGGTGGCGCGTCATCCGGAATATTCCGCGGACTGAACTGCGGCCACGGCTCGTCGGACCTGACCGAAGCGGTCGCGATCAACCGGGAACGGGTGGCGGACGCGCTTGGCGTCCGGCCGGGCGCACTGGTCGGTGTGCATCAGGTTCATTCGGCGGACGTCGTGACCGTCACCGGTCCGTTCGCGACGCCGGTTCGTGCCGACGCGCTCGTCACCGATGTTCCGAACCTGGCGCTCACGGTTCTGACCGCGGACTGTCAGCCGGTGCTGTTCGCCGACGCCCGCGCGGGCGTGATCGGCGCCGCCCATGCCGGCTGGCGCGGCGCGCTGTCAGGCGTGCTTGAAGCGACGCTCGCAGCGATGGAAGACCTCGGCGCCAGTCGCGGCAACACGGTCGCGATCATCGGCCCGACCATCAGCCAGAAAGCCTACGAGGTCGGGCCGGAGTTTTTCGACACGTTCCTCACCGAGGATCCTGACAACGACCGTTTCTTCGCCGGAGGCGAAGGCGACCGCGTGCATTTCGACCTTCCGGGCTTCGGCCTGCACCGCCTGCGCGAAGCCGGCGTCGGGCGGGCGGAATGGAGCCGTCACTGCACCTATTCCGATCCCGAGCGGTTCTTCTCGTACCGCCGGTCGGTGCACGCCCACGAAGCCGACTACGGCCGGCTTCTCTCGGCAATCCGGCTCTGATTGCGGCGCCATATTTCTGCCGCATTTCAACACGAGGTTGAGTGACGCCGGATCAGGCAACCCGGCTGAAGGCGGGGCGCAAGCCCCAGAGGACAAAGGAGCAGTCAGGCAAAGCCGCATCTCAGTGAAATCCAAAGAAGGGCAGCCGGAGCGTCACCTCGCCCCGCAGAGCCCTCAATAACTCGGCGGCAAGCGCCATCATCAAGAAGGGGGAGCGACCTCCCCGCACATACGCCCTTCGACGGCCACCTGATGCAGGTCTGGCGCGGAGCACAAGGGCTACCGCATTGTTCCCATCGTCACGGCGGGGCGCGGTTATCGGCAGAATCAAGTGCCGATTCGTTGCGCTACCAGCGCGGGGTGCGTCGTTTCGCGCCCAGTCATTATTCACGTTTTCGGCAACAAAACCAGCAACACCGCGGCGATTGACAACAAGGAGGCGTAAATGGACGCCCGTTTTTGACAGAAGCCGCCCGAGATGGCCCGATATCAACTGTGTCAGTCTGTATTCTTGGGTGGGGGTGCGCAGATGTGACCAGACCGAAAGGCTGCTCGCGTGTCGTACCCGTTAGGTACCGTCGCCTCTGTTTCGACGGAAAAAAGTTCTTCGCCCGCTGCCGAATGCCAAGGCATTCCGTATCGAAAACCTGAATTCAACCCTCCGATACTCACTAGGCGCTACCAGTTGAGCTATCTGGACGCGGACGGTCAGATTGAGACCGCAACCCGTCTCGCGCCCGCAATCCCCGACTACGAGGAAGCGTTTTCGGCTTTCGCCCGAGGGACCGTCATCGCAACGTCGGACGGCCCCGTCGCCGTCGAGGACCTCGTGCCCGGCATGCAGGCCCTGACGGCCGAAGACCGCTGCGAGACGATCACCTGGATCGGCTCCATGACGCTCTTCCCGCCGCGCGCCATGCGCGGCATGCACGGCGGTACGCTGACCCGGATCACCGCCGATGCGCTCGGCATCGGTCGGCCGATGCCGGATCTCGTGCTGGGGCCGGGCGCCAAGCTCCTTCTGCGCAGCCGGTTCGGCGACCGCTCCGGAGCTGTCTACGCTTCGGCCCAAACTTTCGTCGATGGCGTATCGATCATCGAGGTCACGCCCACGGCGGCGGTGCCGGTGTACCACATCATGCTCGAAAGGCACGGATCGCTGCGCGCCGCGGGGCTCGAGATCGAAAGCTACCACCCCGGTGCGACCAGAGAGGACCGCGGACCCAGGGCGGCGCAGAGCTTCCTGTCGCTGTTCCCGCACCTGCGGTCGTTCAGCGGGTTTGGTCCACTGGCCCATCCCCACATGACATCAAGCGAGGTTGAGGCGGCGCTGGCCGGCTAGGGCGAGGCACGCCGCGCCGCCGCTGGGGGCCGGGCGCAGCGCCGGGGCTTCGTCCTCAGGCGCTGCGCCCGAGTCGCTCTTCGAGGAAATCGAAGGGAACGCCGGGCTTGTCCTTGGCGCAGCGGATCACGAGCGAGGTCTTGACGCTCGCCACGTTCGGCGCCGAGGTCAGCTCCTCGGTCAGGAACGTCTGAAACGACGACAGGTCCGGGGCGACGCACTTCAGGATGAAGTCGATCTCGCCGTTCAGCATGTGGCACTCGCGCACGAGCGGCCATTCCCGGCAACGCTGCTCGAAGGCCGACAGATCGACCTCGGCCTGCGAATGCAGCCCGACCATGGCAAAGACCTGGACTTCGAATCCAAGCTCGCGCGGGTTGACGTCGGCGTGGTAGCCGCGGATGTAGCCCGCCTCCTCCAGCGTCCGCACCCGACGCAGGCAGGGCGGCGCCGAAATGCCGACGCGGCGGGCCAGTTCCACATTCGTCATGCGCCCGTCATCTTGCAGCTCGGCCAGAATTTTCCGGTCGATCTCGTCGAGTCTGTTGGCGCCCATAGGTCATTCTCTCCCGAAATTTCGCGGAACTTACCGTTCGGCGCCATAACGCGCAACATTGTTTCGCAAGCACGCAACATATTTGAGACACCATCCGCGCGGCAGCACCGAGACGGCCGCCGTCAGGAGAAGCGGACTTGTAGGGCCAGCCGCTCCTGTTTCAGTCCCGATCAGCCGCATGGCTGTGTTTCGAGGGGTTCCCCAGCCCGCCCGGGCTGACTATATGGCGCGGACAAGAATCGGAAAGGGACTGTCATGGGCGAGACGCGGCACACCAGGGTTCTGATCATCGGCTCCGGCCCCGCAGGATATACCGCGGCGGTCTATGCCTCGCGGGCCATGCTCGACCCGATCCTCGTTCAGGGCATCCAGCCGGGCGGACAGCTCACCATCACGACCGAAGTCGAGAACTGGCCCGGCGACACCGAGGTCCAGGGTCTCGATCTCATGGTCCGGATGGAAGAGCACGCCAAGGCGATGGGCGCCGAGGTCATTTCCGACCACATCTCCTCCCTCGACCTGTCGAAGCGGCCGTTCACCGCGCATGGCGATTCCGGCACGACCTATACCGCTGACGCTGTAATCCTCGCCACCGGCGCGCAGGCCAAGTGGCTCGGCCTGCCGTCGGAGGAGAAGTTCAAGGGCTTCGGCGTCTCGGCCTGTGCGACCTGCGACGGGTTCTTCTACCGCGGCAAGGAGGTTGTCGTGGCCGGCGGCGGCAACACGGCCGTCGAAGAGGCGCTGTTCCTCACGAATTTCGCCAGCAAAGTCACGCTGGTCCATCGCCGCGACGAGCTCAGGGCCGAGAAGATCCTTCAGGACCGCCTCTTCAAACATCCGAAAGTCGAGATCCTGTGGGATCACACGATCGACGAGGTGCTCGGCGACGAGCAGCCGCTCGGCGTCGCCGCGGTGCGCGCCCGCCACGTAAGGACCGGCGAGACCACGGATATCCCCTGTGCGGGCTTCTTCGTCGCGATCGGCCACGCTCCGGCCTCGGAACTGGTCGCGAGCCAGCTGGAGCTCCATCACGGCAACTATGTGAAGGTGAAGCCGGGCACGACGGAGACCTCGATCCCCGGCGTCTTCGCGGCCGGCGACCTGACGGACCACGTCTACCGCCAGGCCGTGACCTCGGCCGGGATGGGCTGCATGGCGGCGCTCGATTCCGAACGTTGGCTCGCAGCACAAGACGCCGAAAAGGCGGTCGAAGCCGCGGAGTAACCCAACCACGGAAGCGCGCCGGGATGACCGGCCGCTCTCACATGGATCGATCCTGGTCCATGCCACTGGCCGGGACCACTGGGTCCCGTGCCGCCGTTCGGCCCTGCCCACTCGCCGCATTCACCGGTCGGATCGCCGAGAGCGGGCCAAGGTTCAGCCAACTTGCCAGGGCGTCCCGCGCCTCGTAGCTGCCGATCGCCTCGAGAATGCCGTCAGCCAGCGAGGTCCTGAGCGCGATGTCACCCCGGTAGATGCGAATGAAGTCAGCGACGGTCGCGGCCAGGAAAAGATCGGTCTCGCCACCGGGATCGTCGACGCAGAGCTGGCACCGCCCATCCTCGTTCAGGAACCACCAGAGCGCCTTGTGCGCCGGCTGGTCGGTGAATTCGATCCGCACCACCCCGCGCGCCCCGAAGGCGTCGGCCCGCGCGCCGCGCTCTATTCCCCAAAGGAGCAGGTCCAGGTCGATCTCGCCCTCCTCGAGATCCCGCCGCGCCCATCGCTGCCCCCAGGCGCCCATCGCCTCGATGATCGGGGTGAATTCGCGGCCCGCGAGGGTCAGGTGGTAGCTGACCGCGCGCCCGTTCGCGCGGCGCTCCAGTATTCCTTCCTGCTCAAGGGATTTCAGCCGCTTGGAAAGTAGCGTCGGAGACATCATCGGCACGCCGCGCTGGATGTCGGAGAACCGGTGCGCGCCCCAGGTGATGTTGCGCAGGATCAGCGCGGTCCATCGTTGACAGAAGACCTCCGCCGCCTTGGCGACCGGACAGAACTGGCCGTAGCGTCGCATCTGGTGCTCCCTTCCCCTTTGGCCGTGGCTCGATCGGGTAACAATCAGACTACTACAGAATCAGGACTATTCGCACCCGGACGGGTTTGCGACCCTCCCCGTACGAAAGGAGGAGATCATGCAGACCCTGAAGAAAGCCGAAGCCGGGCAGGTCGAAACCGCCGCCGCCGCAATCTACGATCGCGCATTCGTGCCCGCCCTGTTCGGGCAATTCGCTCCGATGCTGGCCGACGCCGCCGCGATCGCCCCCGGAGAGCACGTTCTTGATGTCGGATGCGGGACCGGTGTCGCGGCCTTGGCCGCCGCCGAACGTATTGGCCCCGAAGGGCATGTCACCGCCGTGGATATCAATCCCGGCATGCTCGCCGTTGCGCGCAGCAAGTCCGACGCGATCGAGTGGATCGAGGCGCCCGCCGAGTCGCTGCCCCTTGCCGATGGCCAATTCGATGCGGTCATGTGCCAGTTCGCCCTGATGTTCTTCGCCGACCGCACGGCAGCGCTGCGCGAGATGGCCCGCGTCACGAAACCTGGAGGCCGCATAGCGCTGCTCGTTTGGGAGGTGCTGGATCGAACCCCCGCCTATGACCGGCTGGTGCCGCTCGTCGGCGAGATCGCGGGCCCCGATGCAGCCGCCGCGCTTGCCGCGCCCTTTTCCCTCGGAAGCATCGGTGACATCAAAGATGAGATTGACCGAGCGGGGCTGAAGCTTGCCGAGCATGGCGTCCTCACGGGAACGGCGCGCCATGCATCGCTCGACGCATGGATCGACACCGAGATCGGCGGCTGGACGCTCTCGGACATGGTCTCCGCCGAACCGTTGCGCCGGCTGAAAGCGGCCGCGCGACACGACCTGGCCGCCCATATTGGCGCCAATGGCCGCGTGGCTTTTCCGGCTCCCGCGCGTCTGGTGATGATCCGTCCGTGAACCGGGCCGCGCGAGGCGCCGCGCGTCCCGTTCGAGGCGCGCGGTCCGTGACGCCGTTCGCTGCATCGCAGAAATATCGCACTTTCCGTCCGATTGCACGGCGCCAGAGCCCGCGCGTCTTGAATTTTGTCCCGTTTCGGCGCTATGCCCGGCGCGAAAGCGGCGGTCTCGCCGCGCCGGTCATGCAAAGGTCGAATCGCTGATGTCGCTCCCCAATCTTGCTCCGATCCCGGAGCTATACGTCTCGTACGAGTCTGCCCAGAAGCTGAAGCACGAGGCCGGCGCGCTGCCGTCCTGGGACCTCACCCAGCGCCAGGTCTGCGATCTGGAGCTTCTGATGAACGGCGGCTTCCACCCCTTGAAGGGCTTCATGACCGAGGCCGATTATGACGGCGTGGTCGCGGACATGCGGCTCGCCGACGGCTCGCTCTGGCCGATGCCGGTGACGCTCG
>NZ_JAOVQO010000029.1:0-27395 GCF_025673475.1 Albidovulum salinarum
TACAACACGAAACGCCCCCACAGTGCTCTGGGCTACCGCCCGCCGGCCCCTGAATCCGTCATCCCGATGGACCAGAGGCCAGTCATGCACTAACAATCAAATCGGACCACTCAGGTGGGGCTGATCATAGGTGCGGTCGCGGTCGACGAAGATCGCATCGACCTCCGTCTTCATGTTGTCGTAGATGCCGCGCGCGCAGGCCCCCCTGAAGAAGGCGAAGGCCCGGTCATGGGCGTCGAAGACCATCTCCTGCGTCTCGCGTGGATAGGCGCGCACGAAGGGCATCCGGCTGTAGCAAAGCCGGACATGGGCGACCTTCACCGTCGTCACCCCGTCCAACACAACGATCTCGTGGCTCCAGTCGAACTGGTAGGCTTCACCCGGGTCGAAGCTCAGGGGGATGAAGGCAGCGGCGCACGCCTCGTTCGTCTCCCGCTTCCATATCGCCGCATAGCGCCGGACAGCGTCATACCCGCCGGCATAGCCAAGGCCACGAAGCGCCTCGAGTATCCGGACCAACGTCAACCGCTCCCGTTTCACGCGCCGACCGTTCTCAGTGAGCAGGCGATCCAGTTCATCCCGCCACGGCCCGATCTTCAGCAGGGGCTGAACCGCGCGTTCATAGCTGAACTCGGTCTTCCCCGACCGGATCACCTTACGAACGACCTTCCGCGAGACCTTCAACTCCCGGCAGATCTGTTTGATCGACTTCTTCTGCCGAAAATGCGCCCGCCGGATCTTCGCGATCGTCTCTACAACCAGCATCCCAGACTCTGCCCCCGAATGACCTCGGAAGCATGATGGACCTTCGCATCAGGGGGGCGTGCCGTTTGGACGCCGATCGCCCCAACACAGGGGTCCTTATTCCACGCCGATCAACAGATTGTTGGAACGGAGGTTCTCCATGGAGGCTGCTTTGGAGGTTCTCCCGGTCGGTGGTCGCGGGCGCCGGAACCGGAAGCAAGCCGTAGGGAGCGCTTCAGCGCACCACTCCGCTTCGAGTCCCCGCCCCCGACACAACGGTACGCTGAAGCGCACCCTACTCTCCGAAATCACCCTCGGGTACCATTCCGGACCCTTCCGGCGCGACCAACCCGCGCTTGATGTCGCGATGGATTGATGAATACGGCCAATCGGTCGGCTTCCCGACAAACCCGTATTTCACCGGATTGATCCAACAATACCGGACATGCGCCACGTAATCCGCCTCGTCGCGGATGTGGTGTTCCCAATACCGCCGCTGCCATATGCCCTTCTCACGAAGGGCCTCATGGCTTTCCCGCGTCCGCCCGGCGGGCAAGCCACGCGTGAACCGCGCCTTGATCGCCCCACATCGCACCGAATAATCCGCGTCCCCCTCCGGCAAGGTCCAAACACAATGCACATGATCCGGCATCACCACGAACGCATCGATCCCGAACGGCCTCTCGCCCCGCGTTATCGCCACCGCCTCGCGAAGCCGCCCGACCTCGCGCACCAAGAGACCCGACCCGCGCTGGCCGAGCGCGACGGTGAAGAAGATCGTCGCGCCGGGGACGCGGGGGCGGCGGTAGCGGGGCATGGCCCATACTGCCGCGGGCAGGGGTAATGATCCGCAAACATCCGCGCCGCGAAAGCGCTTGCGCTTCGGCCGCGCTCTGACTTTCATGGTGCAATCCGACCGCGGGAGGTTCCGATGCCCTATGCCGTCTTCGCGTCGCTCGCGTTGTTCATGGGTGTCCTTCTGGCCACCTATCTGCCGGTCCTCAGCCAGAGCGGCCGCCTCGTCGGCTCGCCGATCCTCGCCAACGTGCCGTTCTACTTCTTCGGGCTCGTGACCTCCGCGATGCTCGCCGTCGCCGCCGGCAACCGGATGGACGATTTCGCCCGGCTGCGCGAGCTTCCGGGCTGGATGTTCCTGACCGGTGTGGTGAGCGCGCTGATGATCCTCGGCTCGACCTTCCTCATTCCCCGGATCGGCCCCGGCGCGTTCTTCGTCCTGCTGGTCGCCGGCCAGATCATGACCGGCGCGGTGCTCAGCCACATGGGCTGGCTCGGCGCGCCGGTCGACGCGATCGGGCTGCGCAAGTTGGCCGGGCTCGGCCTCGTCATGCTTGGCACCGGGCTCGTGGCCTGGCGCTGAGCGAGCCGACGCGGCCCCGCCGCCTCCGCTGCGCAGCGGGCACGGCAACCGGCGGACGGGCGGGGGCGCTCCAGCCGGCAGACGCCGGGCATACATTCGGACGAGCAGGCTGTTCGGGTGATGTACGGACCCTCCGGTTGGCACGGCGTCGATTCGCATCAGCGACAACCGGCCCGACCTGGCCCATCCTCGGTAAGCGGTGTTCCTGTCACACGTTGGCGGCGTAATTCCATGGGAGCAGTTCGTCGATCTGGCTCTGCCTGAGCAATGTGGACCACGCCGTGTAGATCGCGGTCCACTTTCTCCAAAAAACACAATAAAAACAATACACAAAAACAAGAATGGTAGGCCCGGAGGGACTCGAACCCCCAACCAAGGCGTTATGAGCGCCCTGCTCTAACCAATTGAGCTACAGGCCCGACCTGGGGCTTCACTAAGGCGCGATCAGGGGCAGGTCAATCGGCTTTGCGCCTCGCGACACGGTACCGAGCCGGCGCGGCGCCCCGCGACATCGCAACGCCCGACGTCCGGACCTGGCATCCGCAACGATTCGGCGGCGGGCTCGAAAGCACGTGGACAGCGGCCGGATGCGTCGTGGTCCGGCGGGGCAGGGCGGCGCAACCGCGTCTGCCTCGACGTGGCAGCAGCCGGCGGGCGCGCGAGAGCGCGGCTTCGGCCGATCGCGCGTTGCCCCCGCGAGCGGTTTCGGCTATCGCAGCGGCGACAGAAGCCGGGGGATGCGATGACAGCGGGGAAGAACGGTCTCACCTATGCCGATGCCGGCGTCGATATCGATGCGGGCAATGAACTCGTCGAGCGGATCAAGCCGGCGGCCAAGCGCACCCGGCGCCCCGGCACGATGTCGGGGCTCGGCGGCTTCGGCGCGCTCTTCGACCTGAAGGCCGCGGGCTATAGCGACCCGGTCCTCGTCGCCGCAACCGACGGCGTCGGCACCAAGCTGCGGATCGCCATCGACACCGGCAATGTCGACACGATCGGCATCGACCTCGTGGCAATGTGCGTCAACGACCTCGTCTGCCAGGGCGCCGAGCCGCTGTTCTTCCTCGACTACTTCGCGACCGGCAAGCTCGACGTTGACCAGGCCGCCCGGATCATCGAGGGCATCGCCGAGGGCTGCGCGCAGTCTGGCTGCGCGCTCATCGGCGGCGAAACCGCCGAGATGCCCGGCATGTACCATTCCGGCGATTTCGACCTCGCGGGCTTCGCCGTCGGCGCGATGGAACGCGGCCGCGACCTGCCGGCGGGGGTCGAGGATGGCGACGTGCTTCTCGGCCTCGTCTCGAACGGGGTCCATTCCAACGGCTATTCCTTCGTCCGCAAGGTCGTTGAGATGTCGGGCCTCGGCTGGGATGCCAAGGCGCCGTTCGGCGCCGGCACGCTCGGCGACGAGTTGCTCGCGCCAACTCGGCTCTATGTCACCCAAGCGCTGGCCGCGGTGCGCTCGGGCGGCGTCCACGCGCTCGCCCATATCACCGGCGGCGGCCTGACCGAGAACCTGCCGCGGGTCCTGCCGGAAGGCCTCGGCGCCGAGATCGACCTCTCGTCCTGGGAACTGCCGCCGGTCTTCCGCTGGCTCGCGGAGACCGCCGGGATGGCGGAGCCCGAACTGCTCAAGACCTTCAACTCCGGCATCGGCATGATCGTCGTCGTCGCCCCCGAACGCGCCGCCGACCTGCGGCTCCTGCTCGAATCCGAGGGCGAGACGGTACACGAGCTCGGCCGCGTCGTGCCGGGGCAGGGGGTCCGCTACCGGGGCCGGCTTCTTTGAAGCGAGTCGCGATCCTGATCTCGGGGGGCGGCTCGAACATGCTCGCGCTCTGCGAGAGCATGACCGGCGACCACCCGGCGCGGCCGGTACTCGTGGCCTCGAACGACCCCGAGGCGGGCGGGCTCAAGAAGGCCGCGGCGTTGGGCATCCCGACTGCCGCCGTGGATCACCGCCCGTTCGCCGGAGACCGCGCCGCCTTCGAGGCGGAGTTTCTGAAGCCGATCCTCGCGGCCGGGCCCGATATCCTCTGCCTTGCGGGCTTCATGCGCGTCCTGACCCCGGGGTTCGTCGAACGGTTCAAGGGTCGGATGCTCAACATCCATCCTTCTCTATTGCCCAAATACCCCGGGCTCGACACCCACGCCCGTGCGCTCGCTGCCGGAGATGCGGAAGCCGGCTGCACCGTGCACGAGGTGACACCCGTCCTCGACGATGGTCCGATCCTTGGCCAGGCGCGGGTGCCGGTCCTCGCCGGCGACACGGCCGAGACGCTGGCGGCGCGGGTGCTGCGCGAGGAGCACAGGCTCTATCCGGCGGTGCTGCGCCGCTTCGCCTGCGGCGACCGCACCCCGGTCCGCTCCTGACCGCTTCCCCGCCGCCGATCGGCGCGCAAGCGACGCAGACCGGCAACGGTGCGCGACATTGCGCGCGGCTCTCGCCCGGCGCCCTTTTCAAGGCCGGAGGGCTCGCCTAAGACGGACGAACCTGCGGGATGACCCCGCGCGACCAGGACATTTGATGCATACGATCACCACGACCGAAGACCTCGCCCGGTTCTGCGACGTCGCCAAGGCCCAGCCCTATGTCACCGTCGACACCGAGTTCCTCCGCGAACGCACCTATTACTCCAAGCTCTGCCTGATCCAGCTCGCGCTGCCGGGCGAGAAGGGCGAGGCGGTGCTGGTCGATCCCCTGTCGAACGGGCTCTCGCTCGAACCGCTCTACGACCTCTTCCGCCACGAGGGCACCGTCAAGGTGTTCCACGCCGCGCGGCAGGATCTCGAGATCTTCTTCGTCGATGCCAAGGTCTTTCCGGTGCCCTTGTTCGACACCCAGATCGCGGCGATGGTCTGCGGCTTCGGCGACCAGGTCGGCTACGAGACGCTGGTCCGCAAGATCGCCAAGCAGAACCTCGACAAGACCTCCCGCTTCACCGACTGGTCGCGCCGCCCGCTCTCGGAGGCGCAGAAGACCTACGCGCTGGCTGACGTCACCCATTTGCGGGTGATCTACGAATTCCTCGCCCGCGAACTCAAGCGCACCGGCCGCGAGAGCTGGGTCGTCGAGGAGGAAGCGGTGCTTCTCGATCCCGAGACCTACATCACGCGGCCCGAGGAGGCCTGGCAGCGCGTCAAGACCCGCACCACCTCGGGCCGCTTCCTCGCCATCGTGCGCGAGCTGGCACGGTTCCGCGAGGACTACGCCCAGACCCGCAACGTGCCGCGCAGCCGGGTCTTCAAGGACGACGCGCTGCTCGAACTCGCCTCGACCAAGCCTGCAACTCAGGAGGAGCTCGGCCGCTCCCGGCTCCTGCTGCGCGAGGGGCGCCGCCCCGACATCGCCGAGGGCATCCTCGCCGCGGTGCAGGCCGGCCTGGCGGCAAAGCCCGAGGACTGTCCGAAACCCGACACCTCGCGCGAGCAGCTTCAGGTCGATTCGGCGCTTGCCGATCTCCTGCGCGTGCTCTTGAAAGCCAAGTCGGAATATACCGGTGTGGCGCAGAAGCTGATCGCCTCGACCGGCGATCTCGACCTCCTGGCCGCCGGCGACCGCTCGGTCCCGGCGCTGAAGGGCTGGCGCGGCGAGGTGTTCGGCGCCGACGCGCTCCGGCTCTGCAAGGGCGAGATCGCGCTCTCCGCGCGCGGCGGCGCTGTCAGGGTCGTGCAGGTCTGACCCGACTTAACGCCGGCTCGACCGGCTGGAGCGGGTGCCGAGGACGACGATCTCGCGCACGCCCGCTAGCCGGACGTCCGACAGGTGCACCGCCGCCGTGACCTCGCGCGATTGCGGCGTCCCGGCCGGCTGCGTCGAGATGGGCGGCGAGAGGACGAAACGATAGGTGAGAACGCCGTCGACGGGCTCGCCTCCGTTTTCGGCCACGAGATCGGTGTTCCACCAGCCCTGGGTCGGCGGCAGGCCGGTGGCCAGCACGATCGCCCCGCCGGGCCGGCGCGCGATCTCGAGTGCGGTCACCTGGTCCACGAGCGGGCGCGGATCCTGGGGCGCCGCCGCGACGCGGACCTCGACCCCGGTTCCCGACGTGGAGTCGCCGAACCAGTTGGCGGGGTTGAGCCGGCTCTCCCTGGCTGCCTCGCAAGCCCCGAGCGTCATGGCGACAATCAACAATCCGGCGACAGCTACGCGCATCGTCAGGGCTCCCCTACATCTCGACATGTGGGTATCCCATCCGCGCGCCCGTGAAAAGAGGTGTGGACGGCTGGACCTCGGCACCGATTGTGACTACGTCACAGGCAGGAAAGAGAGTGTGCCCATGGCCAGCGCCGCCTTCGAAGACATTGCCGAGACCTTCGAGTTCCTCGACGACTGGGAGGAGCGCTATCGCCATGTGATCGAGCTTGGCAAGGCGATGGCACCGCTCGACCCGGCCTTCCAGGTTCCGGCGACCAAGGTCGAGGGCTGTGCGAGCCAGGTCTGGTTCCGGCCGCTGATCGAGGGGCAGGGCGCCAATGCGCGGTTCGATTTCCAGGGCGACAGCGACGCGATGATCGTGCGCGGGCTGATCGCGATCCTGCACGCGCTCTATTCCGGCCTCGAAGTGAGCTCGGTTCTTGAGGTCGATGCCGCTGCCGAACTCGGCCGGCTCGGATTGGATGAGCACCTCTCGTCGCAGCGGTCGAATGGCCTTCGCGCCATGGTCGGCCGCATTCGCAAGCTCGCCGCCGAAGCCGCGGGATAGCGATTTTCGGCGAAAAGCGCCGCGAATCTTCGCCGAAAATTCGTTCTGGTTCAAAGCCGTGATAGCGCCGGCCCAAGATCCCCATAGCCGGTGAAGCGCCGCTCGTAAGTTAGTCCAAGCCGCGCTGCGCAGTCCCGCGCCTTGGCGTCGAGTGCCGGATCCTCCGTCTGCGCCTGATAGACGAGCTTCTCGTAATTGCCGAAGTACATGTCGCGCAGCTCCGGATGGCGGTCGAGCCCCATCGGCTTCCAGACAAAGGCGTCGAACTGCCGGACCAGGAAGTCGGTCAGATAGAAGGCGGTGTACTCCTCGCGCGCGGCGAAGGCATCGTTGCCCTCGAAAAAGGAATAGCAGTGCGGACCCTCAATCATCTCGACGCCGAGCTCCTCGCAGCGCGCCATGAGCCCGCCGCCGGTGCCGCAATCGGCATAGACGACAAAGATGCCGTCATAGGCGTCGCGATGCTTCGCCACCGCCTCGGTCACCGCCTCGGTGATCTTCTCGGGCCAGAGATGGTATTTCGCCGGCAGGCAGGTGAGGTCGAGATGGTCCCAGCCGTTCGCCGCCTTCAGGTCGAGGATCTCGCGCGCCAGCGCGCCGCAGGCGATGAGCAGGATCCGCCCCTTGCGAGCAGGACCGATGCCGGACTCGGTAAGGGTCTCGTCGCTCGGGATCATGGCCGCCTCCGCCGCAGATGCGCAACCAGCGCCGCAAGAAGCAGGATCGGCCCCATTGCCGCCAGCCAGACCGGCGCCCCGGTTCCGGCAAAGGCCACCGCCATCACGACCGTCGCGGCGCCCGCGACGAGCACCAGCGCGAGGATCAGGGCGAAACGGCTTTTCGGCATCGGCGCCTCCTTTCTCCCTACCTGTGTCCGCAGGCGGGTCTTGTGAACCCGGATCCGAAAAAAAGCCCCGCAGGCAAAGCCGCGGGGCTGACAGGGAGCGTTACATCGCCGCTGAGGTTCAGCCGGCGGCAAGCTTGTTGTGCTTGCGCGACATGTAGTCCTTCGCGGTCTGCACCGCGACGGCCGCGTCGCGGCAATAGGCGTCGGCGCCGATGGCCTTGCCGAACTCTTCGTTCAGCGGCGCGCCGCCGACGAGGACGATATAGTCCTCGCGCATGCCCTTTTCCTTCATCGTGTCGATCACGACCTTCATGTAGGGCATCGTGGTGGTCAGGAGCGCCGACATGCCGAGGATGTCGGCCTGCTCGCGCTCGAGCGCGGCGATGTAGTTCTCGACCGGGTTGTTGATGCCGATGTCGACGACCTCGAAGCCGGCGCCTTCCATCATCATGCCGACGAGGTTCTTGCCGATGTCGTGGATGTCGCCCTTGACGGTGCCGATCACCATCTTGCCGACCTTCGGCGCACCGGTCTCGGCCAGGAGCGGCTTCAGGATCGCCATGCCGGCCTTCATCGCGTTGGCGGCGAGAAGCACTTCCGGAACGAAGAGGATGCCGTCGCGGAAGTCGGCGCCGACGATGGTCATGCCGGCGACCAGAGCCTTGGTCAGCACGTCATAGGGCGTCCAGCCGCGGTCCAGGAGGATGCGCACGCCCTCTTCGATCTCGTCCTTGAGACCGTCGTAGAGGTCGTCGTGCATCTGAAGCACAAGCTCTTCGTCATCGAGCTCGGAAAGGATGATGTCTTCTTCGTCGGCCATGCTGATCTCTCCTGGCGGTTCTTGCGCCCGTAATGCGACCAATGATGCCAGATCACTTGGCGATTTGCGACATCGGCCGCGCATTGCGCGACAGTGTGCGACAAGGGGGCAATAACAATGCTTGGTGCGCTTGATTTGAGTTCCTGTTTTGTTCTAGGTTTTGGCATGAGCCTTCCGCCTCCCGACCCGTTTTTGCGCCTGAAGGCGCGCGGCGCCGCTGCAAATGCCGCCGGGCGGTTCGAGCCCTACGAGCGGATTCGCGATTCCGACGGCTGGGACATGCCCGAGGAGGAGCGTCTCGCCCGGACCGAGGTCAGCGAGGAGCGACCGCGCTCGGCGATCAACCCCGTCAGTTCCCCCGACCTCGGTTTCGACCGCTCGCTCAATCCCTACCGCGGTTGCGAACACGGCTGCATCTACTGCTATGCGCGGCCGAGCCATGCCTATCTCGGCCTCTCCGCCGGGCTCGATTTCGAGACCCGGCTCGTCGCGCGCCCCACTGCGCCCGCGCAGCTCGCGCGCGAGATCGCGCGCCGTTCCTACCAGGTCGCGCCGATCGCCTTCGGCACCAACACAGACCCCTACCAGCCGATCGAGGCGCGCTACCGGATCATGCGCGCGATCCTCAAGGTCATGTCGGACTGGAACCACCCGATCTCGATTGTCACGCGCGGGGCGCTGGTCGAGCGCGACCTCGACCTCCTGGCCGACATGGCGCGGCGCGATCTGGTTCAGGTCGGCATCTCGGTCACCACGCTCGACCCCGGCCTTGCCCGGCGCATGGAGCCGCGCGCGCCCACGCCGGCCCGGCGGCTCGCGATGATCCGGGCGCTCGCCTCTGCCGGCGTGCCGGTCAGGGTCATGGTCGCGCCGGTGATCCCGGTCCTGACCGAGCCGGAGCTCGAGCGCATCCTCGCCGCCGCACGGGACGCCGGCGCGCGGGCGGCGAACTGGATCCTCCTGCGCCTGCCGCTCGAGGTGGCGGAACTGTTCCGCGACTGGCTCGCCCGGGCCGAGCCGGGCCGCGCGGCCCATGTGATGAACAAGCTCCGCGAGATGCGGGGCGGGCGGGACTACGTTCCGGACTGGGATCGCAGGATGCGGGGCGAGGGAATCCACGCCGATCTGATCGCGCGCCGCTTCGCGATCGCGATAAGGCGTCTCGGCCTTGCCGGCGACCTGCCACCGCTCGATTGCGCGTCCTTCGCGCCCCCGCCGAAGCAGGGCGACCAGCTTTCGCTGTTCTGAGACGCGCCTTTTCGGGCGCCCCGCCCGCCCACCCTGCACCCTCAAAGGCGCGGGCCCGCGCGCGGGCCATGCGAACGAAACCCGCGCCATCTACGCGAGGCCGGGTTACTGCCGTGAATGGCCTCCCATGCCGGTCTCCTTCACCCGTCCGGCGTGTCCAGCCCCGCGCCACTCAAAGGAAACCTCACCCGACGGCGCCTGACCGCGAGGGATTTCGGCAGTCCGGTCGCCGAGGCCATATTTCGTACAGGCTTCACCGTTCGCGACATCCCCGCCATTCGAGCTGCGAGGTGCGACGAGTCGCGGAAAGGTCAGCCCGGACCGTCAGCCAGTTGATTCAACGGAATCGGGCATGTGTATTCTTGCAGCCGATTTCGTTAGACGAGTACGTACCGCGACCCTCCGTAAGACGATCCATGTCCGGATTAATCACCGGCGCGTCCGAAATAGAAAGAACTGCTCAAATAAATTGTTCAAGTGTCGGTGTCTGATGCGTTCCTCAGACCTGGCGGTCCCACGAAGTTCGTAAGTTTTGAAGCTACATTTCAATCAAAGTAAAACTCTCTCGCAGCACCGTCTCTGTCGATCGCGTAGATGATCAGGCGCGGTACACTTCTCAATTCGCCGCTCTCGGCAACGATCATCTTTGGGTCACAAAGTATCACAAGGCCTCGATACCCGAACTCTCTCTGCCAAGCGGGATCGGGTGCAAACCCGTCCGGTCCTACACTTAGAACCCCGCAACAGTTCGGATTAAGGGCGATAAACTCGCCGACGCTGTGATATGGCCGCAGTTTCAAATTTGAGTACGAGCCGTCGTTGGCCCGCACCCCCATGACACCCGGTTGCTCCACGTCAAGGTACAGCTGAATCCCCGCGGAAATATATTCATCAATATTTTCTGGGTTCCCCCAAAATCGAAGATGCGCGGGAAGGTCTGCTTGTGGGCGTGCGTACTTCGCGCAGGACGGAGATTCTTGCGCGACAACGGCAACTGCGGAAAGTGATCCGATCAGGGCGGCGAGCAGCAATCGTTTTGGATGCGATGAATGATTCATTGTGATTCTGTTGAATTGATGACCTGACTCGTTTCCGGTCCCGACTGGATGGGATCCTGCATGCCTCGACTCCAATCGTCCCACAGCCGGTTCCACACACCTGGAAAATGACATGAAAACACAGTTGAGTAGACAAAAATCTCTGCAGAAAGCCGGATTTCAAGTTGTATGTCATTGCGCAGGCAAAGGTCTGCTGAACCCGCAAGGCGGATCAACGCGAGGTGCCGACATATCCGATGTTTCGCCGGCGTTCCCGGCGCTGGCCCGCGCAGGCATCCGGATGCCGCGACCGACCGAGGCACTCAATTCCCGTTTAACGCGGCGCCGACCGGTTGTACCCTTTACCGCCGCGCCCCGGCACCCTCTTCATCTTGCCCGAAATATCCCGGGGGAGCCCCGGACCTCGTCCGGGGCGGGGGCAGCGCCCCCTTCTTCGGTCTCAGCCGCGCCGCCGGCCGCGCCGCTCGCGGCCTGCGCCCTCGTCGGCGCCAGTCCCGTCCGAGGTCGAGGAGAATCCGCCGAGCTTCTCCGCGATCTCGTCGAGCGTCGGGCGCGCGCCGCGCGGCCGCTCCTCGAGCGCCCGGCGCATCGAGGCGAGGTGTTCGGGCATCGTGCCGCAGCAGCCGCCGATGATCGTGGCCCCGGTATCCCGCGCCAGCACAGCGTATTCCGCCATAAGTTCCGGCGTGCCGTCGTAGTGGATATGGCCATCGTGGTATTTCGGGATGCCGGCATTGCCCTTGGCGATGATCGGCCGCTCCGGCCCGGCGGCGACGAAGCCGAGCAGCGTTCGCATCAGGTCCGCCGCGCCGACACCGCAATTGGCGCCGAAGGCGAGCGGCGGGTTCGCCAGCTGATCCACCAGCGCCACCATCGCCGCCGAGGTCACGCCCATCATCGTCCGCCCCGCCGTGTCGAAGCTCATCGTTCCGCACCAGGGCATGCCCGCCTTCGCGCAGGCCTCGGCCGCGGCCGCAAATTCCTCGGGTGACGAGATCGTCTCGACCCAGAGCACGTCGACGCCGCCCTCCTTCAGCCCCTCGGCCTGTTCGTGGAACATCTCGACCGCGAGCTCGTGCGTGAGCGCCCCCATCGGCACCATGATCTCTCCCGTCGGCCCCATCGAGCCAGCGACCACGACCGGACGGCCCGCGGTATCGGCGATCTCGCGGCCGAGGCTCGCGCCCACGCGGTTCAGCTCGCGCACCCGGCCTTGCGCGTCATGCAGCTTCAGCCGGCTCGCGTTGCCACCGAAGGTGTTCGTGAGGAACAGGTCCGACCCCGCCTCGACCGCGCCGCGGTAGAGCGCGCGGATATTGTCCGGCCGGTCGGTGTTCCACAACTCCGGCGCCTCGCCGGCGGTGAGCCCCATGTTGAACAGGTTCGTGCCGGTCGCACCGTCGGCGAGGATCCAGTCGCGGGTTTCCAGCAGACGGGAGAGGGAGGTGCTCATCGCATAACCTTTCAGAAGGGGCCGCATCCGCGCGGCCTTGCGGCAGGATGTGCCATGCCGCGCGCGCCGATGCAAATCGAACCTGATCAAGATGATCTTCGATCCGGCGCATTTTCTTCACCGGCCACGGTATCGGTCGCAGCTGCGGGATCGCGTCTTGATCCATTCCCGTGCCGCGAATCCCGGCGCGATAAATCGTGGCGCACGGGTTTTAACTTCTACCCGTTTCTTTTGCCATCTGACCGGCGCAAGCACGCACCCGCGCAGCGGCGCCACGGGGAATGCGCGATCTAGGATACGCCGCCGTCCGGTTTCCACCACCTTCGCGACACGACGGCCTTCTCGATCTCGGCGAGACCGTCGGTCACTACCTGCCGGAGTTTCGTGGCACCGCCTGGGACGGGCTCAAGGTCGCCGACGTTCTGCACCAGAGGTCCGGTCTCGATATCCGGGAGGCGGACCTCGGAGATCCGGATCATCCGACGACGACGTTCTACACGACCTTCGCCGGGGCTTCGTTCCTGCCGGAAAATGCCTCGTTCGCGGATGCGATGAAGCAGGCCGGCACATTGCGCGCGTCCGGCGAGCGTTTCGAGTATTCCTCGATGAACACGATGACGATGATCATGATCGCGGAAGCGATCACCGGCAAGCTGTTCCACGATCTCCTGACCGAGCGGCTGTGGAGCAAGGCGGGCATGGAGGGCGACGCCGTGCTCGGCCTGTCACCCGCGGGCGAACCCTCTGCTGTCGGCATCTTCGCGTCGCGCCTGCGCGATCTGGCTCGCTACGCAACGCTCTACACGCCCAGTTGGACCGCCGTTGCGGACGAGCGGGTCGTGGGGGGGATTATCTGCCCAAGGTCTGCGCGGTCGCGAAAGGTGCGGGGTTCGCCGGCGATCTGGGGGACCGGATGCAAGCGCATTTCGGCGAGGCCGACATGGGCACATCCTGTCAATGGGATGCCGTGTTCGCCGACGGCGATCTCTACAAGTCCGGGCGCGGGGGGCAGTGCATCTACATCTCGCCCGAGACCGATACGGCGGTCGTCTATTTCTCCGCGTCCTGGCAAGGCTCGTTCTGGGTCCACGCCTATGCGCGCGATTGTGCAGCAGGTGTTCAGATAGACGTTTAAGTGGCTCGCCGCGACGCTTGCCGCGGCCGCCGGATTGCGGATCGGTTGGTGGTCGATACGTCTTGCCGGCCCAACCCCGTCAGGCCGGCAGTCCGGACGCCCGCACTCGCGCAACGCGCGGGCGCGATACCGACCGGACCTCTGCGCTCAGGCCTCGCTGGCGATCTGGCGCTTGGCCTCGGCCATCAGCTCGATCATCTTGGCGCGGATCGTCGGCCCGTCGGCCTTGCCCTCGAGATCGGCATAGACCTTGCGGAACACGTCGTCGTCGCCGGCCTCCTCGACATCGGCAAGGACGACCTCCCTGGCATAGGCGTCGGCGGCCTCGCCGACCTTGCCAAGCAGCCCCGCCGCCCAGAGCCCGAGCAGCTTGTTGCGCCGCGCCTCGGCCTTGAATCTCATCTCCTCGTCATGGACGAACATCGCCTCGAAAGCCTGCTCGCGCTCGTCGAAAGTGGTCATGCGGATCCCCATCTGGAATTTGCGGTGCTTTATTATTCATATGCCCGCCGCGCTCGCGACGTGCAAGTGTCTGCAATACCGGCGGCCGCGCCGGAACCGGGACCGAAACGCCGGGCCCGCGCCGCCCGGTTCCGGCTTTGGCTTGCGGCACCGAACCTTCTGGCCTATAGCGGCGCGAGGAAAGGCCGGAGGCGCCCGGCCCGTCGAACGGAGCTTACATGGCACGTCGCAAGAAGATTTACGAAGGCAAGGCGAAGATCCTCTACGAAGGCCCGGAACCCGGGACCTTCATCCAGTATTTCAAGGACGACGCCACCGCCTTCAACGCGCAGAAGAAGGACGTGATCGAGGGCAAGGGGGTTCTGAACAACCGCCTCAGCGAGTTCTTCATGGCCGGGCTGACCAATATCGGCATCCCCAACCATTTCATCCGCCGCATCAACATGCGCGAGCAGCTGATCCGCCAGGTCGAGATCATCCCGCTCGAGGTGATCGTGCGCAACTTCGCCGCCGGCTCGCTCTCGAAGCGCCTCGGCATGGAGGAGGGCACCGCGCTGCCGCGCCCGATCGTCGAGTACAGCTACAAGAATGACGCGCTCGGCGACCCGATGGTGAGCGAGGAATACATCCTCGCCTTCAACTGGGCCAACCAGCAGGATCTCGACGACATCGTTTCGATCGCGCTCAGGGTGAACGACTTCCTCTCGGGCGTCTTCTACGGCGTCGGCATCAAGCTCATCGACTTCAAGATCGAGATCGGCCGGATCTGGGACGGCGACTTCATGCGCCTCATCGTCGCCGACGAGATCAGCCCCGACAGCTGCCGGCTCTGGGACATCAAGACCGGCCAGAAGCTCGACAAGGACGTGTTCCGCCGCGACCTCGGCAGCCTGACGGACGCCTACAGCGAGGTCGCGCGCCGCCTGGGCGTGCTGCCGACCCAGACCACGCATCTCACCAAACCGACGCTGATCAACTGAAAGGCCCGCGATGAAAGCCCGTGTCCATGTCATGCTCAAGGATGGCGTCCTCGACCCGCAGGGCGAGGCGGTGCGCCACGCGCTCGGCACGCTCGGCTTTTCCGGGGTCGAGGCCGTGCGCCAGGGCAAGGTGATCGAGCTCGACCTCGCCGCGACCGACCGCGCCGCGGCCGAGGCCGAGGTCGCGCGGATGTGCGAGAAGCTCCTCGCCAACACCGTGATCGAGAAATACACCGTCGAGATCGGCTGATGCGTGCCGCGGTCCTGACCGGGTACCGCGCCCCCCTCGACCTAGCCGATGTCGCCGAGCCGGACTGCCCCGCCGACGGGGTGGTCCTCTCGGTCCTCGCCTGCGGCATCTGCCGCTCGGACTGGCACAGCTGGACCGGGGCGGACCCGGATGTGCGGCTCCCCCATATCCCCGGCCACGAATATTGCGGCGTGGTCGAGGAAACCGGCCCCCGCGTCACCCGCTGGACGCGCGGCGACCGCGTCATCGCCCCCTTCATCCTCGCCTGCGGCCAGTGCCCCGCCTGCGCCTCCGGCAACCAGACGACCTGCCCGACGCAAGTCATCCCCGGCTTCACCCATCCCGGCGCCTTTGCCGAACGCATTGCGGTGCCGCGCGCCGACCACAACCTGACGCGGCTCCCCGAGACGATGGAGCCCGCGCTCGCCGCGGCACTCGGCTGCCGCGTCACCACCGCCTGGCACGGACTCACGGGCCGCGCCGCCCTGCAGCCGGGCGAATGGCTCGCGGTCTTCGGCACCGGCGGCATCGGCCTCTCGGCGCTCCTCCTCGCGAAGGCCATCGGCGCCCGCGTGATCATGGTCGACGTCGTCGCGGAGAAACTCGCCCATGCCGCGGCGCAGGGCGCCGAGGCCACCGTCAATGCCGCGACCGAGGACGCGCCCGCGGCAATCCGCGAGATCACCGGCGGCGGCGCCGATGTCGCCGTCGAGGCGCTCGGGATCGCGGAAACGACCATCAGCGCGATGAAAAGCCTGCGAAAGCTCGGACGCATGGTGCAGATCGGCATGCCCGCCGGCACACACAGCCAGATGACCCTGCCGATGGACGTGCTCTATTCCGGCCAGCTCGCGCTCTTCGGCACCCGCGGCATGCCCGCGTGGCGCTATCCCAGCCTGCTGTCGCTCATCGACGCAGGCCGGGTCGACCTCACCCCGCTCATCGCCCGCCGCGTCGCGCTCTCCGCCGCCTCGGCCGAGCTCGCCGCCTTCGATCACCCGGCGCCGCCCGGCGTCGCCGTCATCACCGATTTCACCCGCTGAACCTTCTTCATTGCCGAAATACCCCGGGGTTTGGGGCATCGCCCCAATCCGCCGCTGGAACCGGCGCGAAGATTGGGTTACAGCGCAGCCAACCCGACCAGCCCGAGGACCGCCCATGAAAGCCGCCGTCATCACCTTCCCCGGATCGAACTGCGACCGCGACCTCGCCGTCGCCTTCGAGCGCATCGGCGCCGAGGTCGTCCGGGTCTGGCACAAGGATGCCGAGCTGCCGAAGGGCATCGACATCGTCGGCATCCCCGGCGGCTTCTCCTTCGGCGACTACCTGCGCTGCGGCGCCATCGCCGCGCAATCGCCCGTCGCCGCCGCCGTGAAGGACTTCGCGGGCAAGGGCGGCTACGTCATCGGCATCTGCAACGGCTTCCAGATCCTCACCGAGACCGGCCTCCTGCCGGGCGCGCTCCTGCGCAATGCCGGGCTCAAGTACGTCTGCAAGGCGCTCGACCTCCGGGTCGAGACCGCCGACAGCGCCTTCACCTCGGGCTGGCACAAGGGCAGCCTCGTGCGGATCCCGATCGCCCATCACGATGGCAACTACACGATCGACGACGAGGGGCTGAAGCGGCTCAAGGACGAGGACCGCATCGCCTTCACCTATGCCGACAACCCGAACGGCGCCACCGCCGACATCGCGGGCGTCCTTTCCGCCAACCGCCGCGTCCTCGGCATGATGCCGCATCCCGAGCGGATGGCCGAGCCCGAGCATGGCGGCACCGACGGATCGGTGCTTTTCCGCTCCCTCGCCGCCACGATGGCGCTCGCCTGAGCGCGGCCGCTTGAGGCGCCCTCCCGCGAGGCTTAAACTGGCGCCATGTCCGACGAGGCGACACCGAAAGACGAGCGGGGGCACGCCGCAGATACCGGCAGCGCCTCCGCTGGCCTGCCGGTGGCCATTGAGCCGGCGCCGGGCGGGATGATCCGCAACCCCTGGTTCCTGCGCCTGATCGTCATCGCCTTCATCGTCACCGCGGTCTCGGTGATCTGGAACACCAACGCCTTCCTCACCGACCGCTTCAGCGAGACCACCCGCAACCGCGCCGAGGTGCGCCTCGCGCTCTACACCGGCCATGTCCTGAGCGAACTGCAGCGCACCTCGGTGGTGCCGCTGCTCCTTGCCCGCGACCCGGCGCTGATCTCCTCGCTCAACTCCGGCGACTTCTCGGTGACCTCGCAGCGGCTCATCACCGCCCAGACCGAGATCGGCGCCGCCTCGATCCTGCTTCTCGACCTCTCCGGCCGCACCGTGGCCGCCACCGACCGCACCCGGCTCGGCTCAAGCCATGCAAGTGCCGCCTATTTCGTCGACGCCCAAAGGTCGAAGGACACCGTCTTCACGCTCTCCGAACGCGTCTCGGGCGGGTTCGAGTTCACCTATTCGCGCGCCGTCCTCTCCGACAACCGCGTCGTCGGCGTGATCGTGGTCGGCGCCGAGCTCGCCAAGTTCGAGCGGGTCTGGTCCGGCATCACCGATGCGGTCGCGGTGGTCGACAGCGAGAACCGGGTGATCCTCTCGACCGAGCCGCGCTGGCGCGGCCTCACGATCGGTCAGGCGCTCGCCGTGCGCTCCGCGCCCTCGGCTCTCGAACGCGCCTTCCAACTCACCGCCGACTGGACCTACAACACGCCCGACGCCTATGTCCGCGGCGAGGCGGTGATGCGCAACGAGGCGCGGATCCCGTTCCGCGGCTGGAAGCTCATCAGCTTCACCACCTATGATTCGATCCGCGAGCAGGTGAACGCCGTTCTGGCACTCGAGATCATGGGCTTCGCGGTGCTCCTGGCGATGATCTTCTACTTCCTGTCGCGCCGGGCGCGGCTGCAGTCGGTGGTCGCACGGCGGGAGTCGGCGGAACTGCGCCTGCTCAACGCCCGCCTGCAGCGGGAAATCGCCGAGCGCGAGAAGGTCCAGAAGGACCTCGCCGTGGCCGAGCAGACCCTCGCGCAATCCTCGAAACTCGCCGCCCTGGGCGAGATGTCGGCGGCCGTCAGCCACGAGCTCAACCAGCCCCTCGCGGCAATGAAAACCTACCTCGCCGGCGCCCGCCTCCTCCTCCAGCGCAAGCGCGCCGAGGAGGCCCTGTCCTCGTTCCAGCGCATCGACGACCTCATCGAGCGGATGGGCGCGATCACCCGACAGTTGAAGAGCTACGCGCGGAAGGGCGGCGAGGCGTTCGAGCCAGTCGACGTTCGCTCCTGCGTGTCCTCGGCGCTGTCGATGATGGAGCCCACCCTGCGCACCCGCGCGGTCCGCATCAGCCGGGTCCTGCCGCGTGCGGCGGTGATGGTCATGGCCGACCGGGTGCGGCTCGAGCAGGTGATCATCAACCTGCTTCGCAACGCCCTCGACGCCACCAAGGAGGTGCCCGAGCCGCAGGTCGAGATCCTGCTCACCTCGGGCGAGATCGCGACGCTCGCGGTGCGCGACAACGGCCACGGCATCGCCGATCTCAATAACCTCTTCGAGCCGTTCTACACCACCAAGAAGCCCGGCGAAGGCGTCGGGCTCGGCCTTGCCATTTCCTCCGGGATCGTCAAGGACCTCGGAGGACGTCTTACAGCGCGAAATGCGCCGGGCGGGGGGGCTGTATTCGAAGTCAAGCTCCCCATATTGTCGGAGAAGACGCAAGCGGCTGAGTGAGGTGAGCGATGGCGCGGGCTATGAAAGTTGCGATCGTCGATGACGAACAGGACATGCGGCAGTCGATCAGCCAGTGGCTGGCGCTGTCGGGCTTCGATACCGAGACCTTTGCCAGCGCCGAGGACGCGCTGAAGGTGATCGGCCCCGACTATCCGGGCGTCGTGGTCTCCGACATCAAGATGCCGGGCATGGACGGCATGGCCTTCCTCAAGCGGCTGATGAGCATCGACTCCGGCCTGCCGGTGATCATGATCACCGGCCACGGCGACGTGCCGATGGCGGTGGAGGCGATGCGGGTCGGCGCCTACGACTTCCTCGAGAAGCCCTTCAACCCCGACCGCATGACCGAGCTTGCCAAGCGCGCCAGCCAGACCCGGCGGATGACCCTCGACAACCGCGCGCTCAGGAAGGAGCTCTCCGACGGCACGACGATCATGAAGAAGCTGATCGGCAACTCGCCGGCGATGGAGCGTCTGCGCGAGGACATCCTCGACCTCGGCCAGGCCGACGGCCATGTGCTGATCGACGGCGAGACCGGCACCGGCAAGACGCTGGTGGCGCATGCGCTCCACGCCGTCGGCCCCCGCGCCGGCAAGAAATTCGTCGTGCTGTCCTGCGCGGCCTTCTCCGAGGAGCTGCTCGCCACCCGGCTCTTCGGCCCGATCGAGGAGGGCGGCCAGATCCCGCTCGTCGAGGAGGCGCGCGGCGGCACGCTGGTGCTCGAGGACATCGAGGCCCTGAGCCACCCGCTGCAGGCCCGGCTCCTGACCTTCATCAACGACCAGGGCACCCCGGCCGAGACCCGGATCATCGGCATCTGCAACGACCACGAGCAGGGCCGCACCGTCGAGGATGCGCTCCGCCCCGACCTCTACTACCGGCTCGCGGCCCTGAAGATCATGCTGCCGCCCCTGCGCTCGCGCGGCGAGGACATCCTCACGCTCTTCACCCGCCTCGCCGAGCAGTTCTCCGAGGAATATGGCTGCGAGGCGCCGCAGGTGACGGCACAGGAGGCCGCACAGCTCCTGCAGGCGCCCTGGCCGGGCAATGTGCGCCAGCTCATCAACGTGGCCGAGCGCGCGGTTCTGCAGAACCGCCGCGGCTCGGGCTCGATCGCCTCGCTTCTGATGGCCGAGAACGAGGAGGCGGGGCCGGCGATCACCACCGAGGGCAAGCCCTTGAAGGATTACGTCGAGAGCTTCGAGAAGATGCTGATCGACAACACGATGCGCCGCCACAAGGGCTCGATCACCGCGGTGATGGAGGAGCTCTGCCTGCCGCGGCGGACCCTCAACGAGAAGATGGCGAAATACTCGCTGCAGCGCGCCGACTATCTCTGAACGCACCCGCCGGAGGCGCGGTCTCCGGCAATCGTCCTGCGCGGGGCAGGGCGCGACGGCGCGCGTCCTCGGCCGCGCCGGGGGCGAAATTCGCCATTGTGTTCGACCGGACTTCGCCGCTAATGTCGGCCAATGCCGGGACCGGTCGTTCGCGACCCGGTCCGGCCCATCAGATTCACTGGCGATCCGCGCGCTTTGGCACTCATGCCGCAAGCGCGGGACCGGCAGGCCGATAGGCCGCAAGGCCGCACATTCGCCCCGCAGCCCCGACAGGGCCGGGGCCCGAGTTGGACGCCGCAAGGCGTCCGGGACAGAACCGCGATGAAACGCGTGAGGTCAGAGCAGCAGAACCCGGGCAGGCCGTCGGCCGCCCCCGCATCTGTTCTCACGCCGTCACTCGCCCAAGCAATTGAACGCGGCTTGCGCGCCGGCCCCCCGGGGGGCCGGCCGCCAACCGCGTTCGGAAAGATTTCATGGCCAAGAAAATGCTCATCGATGCCACCCACGCGGAAGAGACCCGCGTCGTGGTGGTCGACGGAAACAAGGTCGAGGAGTTCGACTTCGAGACCGTCAACAAGCGCCAGCTCGCCGGCAACATCTATCTAGCCAAGGTCACGCGGGTCGAACCCTCGCTGCAGGCGGCCTTCGTCGATTACGGCGGCAACCGCCACGGCTTCCTGGCGTTCTCGGAGATCCATCCCGACTACTACCAGATCCCGGTCGCCGACCGGCAGGCGCTCCTCGAGGAGGAGCGCGCCTATGCCGAGGCGCTTGATGCCGAGGAGAACACCCGCTCGCGCCGCCGCGGCAAGCCCCGCGCCGAGAAGAGCCGGCAGGACGATGCCGTCGTGACCAGCGACGAGATCCCCGGCATGACGGTCGTCGACCTCGGCGAGGATGACGAGGCCGAGAACGACGACCGGGCCGAAGCCGCGGTCGACGTCGAGACCGCTGCCGCGACGGACGAGGCCACCGACGCCCCTGCCGAGGAGCCGGTGGAGGAACCCTCCGCCGAAGCCCCGCGCGAGGAGCCCTATGTCGCCGCCGACCACGCCTCCGAGACCGACGACGAGATCGAGTCGGTCGCCGACGAGGACGTGACCGAGGAGATCCGCCAGCCGCGCAAGCCCCGGCCGCGCCGCTACAAGATCCAGGAAGTGGTCAAGGTCCGGCAGATCATGCTGGTCCAGGTCGTCAAGGAGGAGCGCGGCAACAAGGGCGCGGCGCTCACCACCTATCTCTCACTTGCCGGCCGGTACTGCGTCCTGATGCCGAACACCGCCCGCGGCGGCGGCATCTCCCGCAAGATCACCAATGCCGCGGACCGCAAGAAGCTGAAGGAGATCGCGGGCGAGATGGAAGTGCCGGAAGGCGCGGGCCTGATCATCCGCACCGCCGGCAGCCAGCGCACCAAGGCCGAGATCAAGCGCGACTACGAATACCTGATGCGGCTCTGGGAGCAGATCCGCGAGCTCACGCTCAAGTCGATCGCCCCGGCGCCGATCTACGAGGAAGGCGACCTCATCAAGCGCACGATCCGCGACCTCTACAACAAGGACATCGACGAGGTGCTCGTCGAGGGCGCCGAGGGCTACCGCGCGGCCAAGGACTTCATGAAGATGATCATGCCGTCCCACGCCAAGAACGTGAAGCACTACCACGAGGGCCTGCCGCTCTTCGCCCGCTATCAAGTCGAAAGCTACCTCGCGGCGATGTTCAACCCGACGGTGCAGCTCAAGTCGGGCGGCTACATCGTCATCGGCGTGACCGAGGCGCTCGTCGCCATCGACGTCAACTCGGGCCGGGCGACCAAGGAAGGCTCGATCGAGGAGACCGCGCTCAAGACCAACCTTGAGGCGGCCGAGGAAGTCGCGCGCCAGCTGCGTCTGCGCGACCTCGCCGGTCTCATCGTCATCGACTTCATCGACATGGAGGAGCGGCGCAACAACGCCGCCGTCGAGAAGCGCCTGAAGGAAAAGCTCAAGACCGACCGCGCCCGCATCCAGGTCGGCCGCATCTCCGGCTTCGGGCTTCTGGAGATGAGCCGCCAGCGGCTCCGTCCGGGCATGCTCGAGGCCACGACCGCGCCCTGCCACCATTGCCACGGCACCGGCATCATCCGCTCCGATGACAGCCTCGCGCTGCAGATCCTGCGCCAGCTCGAGGAGGAGGGGACGCGCAAGCGCTCTAAGGAAGTGCTCCTGAAGGCCCCGGTCGCGGTGGTGAACTTCCTCATCAACCAGAAGCGCGAGCATCTGGCCCAGATCGAGGCGCGCTACGGCATGGCGATCCGGATCGAGGCCGACCCGGCGATGGTCAGCCCCGATTTCTCGATCGAGAAGTTCAAGACCGCGACCCGCTTCGTGCCCGAACCGACGACCCCGGTCGTCTCGGTCGACGCGCTGCGGATGGCAGACCTCGAAGAGGAAGACGAGGAGATCGTCGAGGAGGTGGACGAGGCCGACGAGGTCGAGGAAGCGTCCGAGGCCGCGGCCGAAGCGGCGCCTGCCGCCGGGGCCGAGGGCGAGCCCTCGCGCAAGAAGAAGCGCCGCCGGCGGCGGCGGCGGAAGGGTGGCAACGGCGAGGCCACGGCCGCGCCCGAGACCGGCGCCGAGGCGGAGGCGGAAGCCGACGAGACCGCGGCGGAGGACGCCGTGGAGGCTGCGGAGGCCGAGCCGGCCACCGAGGAACCGGCCAAGAAGCCCAAGGCCCGCCGTGGTCGCGGCAAGGCGAAGGCGGCCGAGGAGGCCGCTCCGGCATCTGAAGCCGCTTCCGCCGAGACCGCCGAAGCGTCTGCTCCCGAGGCCGAGACCGAGGCCGTCGCCGAGGTTGTGGCCGAGGCACCGGCGGAGAAGCCCAAGCCGCGTCGCTCGCGTGCCAAGGCGAAACCGGCCGAGACCGAGGCCGAGGCGGGTGCCGAGGAAGGCGCCAAGGCCGCCCCTGCGAAGACCCGCAAGCCCCGTGCCCGCAAGCCGGCCGCCGCGCCCGTCGCAGCCACGCCCGAAGCGGATGCGGAGGCGGCCGTGGCCGCACCGGCCGACGCTGCACCGGCCGAGAAAGCACTGGCCGTGGACGCGATGCCCGAGGAAGCACCGGCCGCCGCGCCCGTCGTAGCCGAGCCCGAAGTCGCGCAGCAGCCCGAACCCGTGGCCGCGTCCCAGCCGGTCCCGGCGCCGAGCCCCGCGGCCGCCGAACCCCAAGCGCCGATCCAGCCCGACCCGCAAATGGCCGAGGCGAGCGCCGCGGAGGACGACGACAGCAAGCCCAAGCGCCGCGGCTGGTGGTCGCTCGGCCGCTGAGCGGACGACAATGGAAGCCGGGTCCATCGACCCGGCTTCTTCATTTCTGACAGAGCCATCCTTGCGCGGGCCCTTGATCGCCCGCCGGCGCGATCGCCTACTTGAATACCACCTCCAACTCGTCTTCGAACCAGGTCTTCAGCCCGACCATCGGCTGCTCTCCGGCCTCGGAGAAGGCGAAGACGTGAAAGGCGTCGTTGTGCATGGTCACGCGGCAGAAGCGGCCTTCTCCGGCGAGCGCCGCCGGACACTCGGCCAGGTTCACATGCCCCACCGCGGTCTCGAACATCTCGTAGGTGAACTGCGCGGAATCCTGCGCCGTTGCCGCCGTCCCGAATAGCGCGGCGGCACAAGCCACTGCCAGTTTGTTCATGAGACCCTCCTCCCTTTACGTCCATGCCTCATTCATGGACCAGATCATCTTCGCATGGCGCGCCGCGCGGCCTTTTGACGACGATCAGACCCGGTGCCGGGCCGGGACAGCCTGCGGCGCGGTACACCGTGCGCCCTCCACAACCTTGTGAGAGCCCGTGACGCAATGGCCCCGTGACGGCGCCCGAAGCTTGCGATAAGGCTGGGACCATGTTGGAAACCGGCATCATGGACGCGGGCTTCGTGCTCGCCGCGCTGATCGCGCTCTTCGCGGGGGTTCTCTCGTTCCTGAGCCCCTGCGTGCTACCGATCGTGCCGCCCTATCTCGCCTACATCGGCGGAATCACCATGAGCGAGATGAACCACGACGAGGCGCGGCGGCGGCCGATGCTCGTCGCGGCGGCGTTCTTCGTGCTCGGGCTCTCGACGGTATTCCTGTTCCTCGGCTTCACCGCCTCGGCCTTCGGCCAGTTTTTCCTGCAGAACCAGGACGGATTCGCCATGCTCGCGGGCGCGGTGGTGATGGTCTTCGGCGCGCATTTCCTCGGCATCTTCCGGATCCCGTTCCTCGACCGCGAGGCGCGGTTCTCGGGCGGCGACCGCGGCGGCTCGGCCTTCGGCGCCTATGTGCTCGGCCTCGCCTTCGCCTTCGGCTGGACCCCCTGCATCGGCCCGCAGCTCGGCATGATCCTTGCGCTCGCCGCCCAGGACGGTTCGATGCTGCGCGGCACCGGGCTCCTCGCCGTCTACGCGATCGGGCTCGGCATCCCGTTCCTGCTCGTCGCCGCCTTCTTTCCCCGCCTCCGGGGCACCATGGCCTTCCTCAAGCGCAACATGGACCGGATCGAGCGGATCATGGGCCTTCTCCTCTGGACCATCGGCCTTCTCATGCTGACCGGCGGCTTCAGCCAGTTCTCCTACTGGCTGCTTGAGACCTTCCCCTCGCTGGCGCTCCTCGGCTGACCCGCCCGGCCGGTCACTCGGCCACGAACCGCACCACCTTGCGCCCCGGAAACGCCGCCGCGAGCGCCTCGGTGTCGAGATCGCCGGTATCTTGCAGGAAGACTGGCGCCGACCCGTCAAGCCAGGGATCGTTGAGAAACAAAGCCGACCCGGCCTGATGGCCCCCGGCGACGATCACCACCTGACCGTCGAAGAGACCCGTCGCCGCGAGGTCGCGCAGCTGCGGATCGTACCCGCCATAGCGATGGTATTTCTCGACCCCGCGCCAGGGCGTGAACACCGCAAGGCCGAAGATGCAGCACAGGCCGAGGATCGAGTCGATGCGGACCAAGCCTTCCTCGTTCCGGCCCGGAAACCGGGTCCTGAGTGCTTCGTAGCCGCGCGCCGAGAGATAGAGCAGCGGAAAGGACGCGAGGAACCAGTAGCGCGGGCCAAGGTAGTAGCTGTCGGCGAACCAGTAGAGCGCCAGCGCCGCGACGACCGCGATGACGACCGCGATCATCGCCGCGTCGAACTGGCGCAGGGGCCGCTGCCAGAGCAGGAAGGCAATGACGAGCGACAGCGATCCGATAGACCAGCCGAGCATGTCGAACTGCAGGCTCGCCGCCATCGTGAGCACGTTGACCGCGGCCTCCGTCGGCGAATGGCCGGGCCAGAGGTCGATCACCTCCCGGCCGCCCGGCGCCCCGATATCGGCGCCGAACCCGTAGGCATCCGCACCCGGCGCCCAGTGCCGGTCGATATAGGCGCCGAACGGTGTCGTCAGCGCCGATCCGGTGAGCGCGGCGTTGTAGGCGAGAAGCAGTCCCACCACGACGAGAAGGCCCGCCCCGAAAGCCATCACGCGCCGCGCCGACCCGCCCGGCCCGGCGAGGATCCAGAGCCCGGTCGCCGCTCCGATCACCATCCCGTCGAGCGGCCGCGTCGCCACGATCCAGCCGATCGCGAGGCCCGCGACCGCGAGCCGCCGGAGGCCGGTCCGGTCCGACCCGCCGCGCAGCACCATCCACCAGGCGAAGAGCATCAGCGCCAGCGTCAGCGTATGCGGCATCAGCGTTCCCGCCGCCGCCAGCAGCCAGGGCGAGGACGCCATCATCGCCGCCACGAGATCGGCCTGCTCCTGCCCCACCTTGCGCCGGGCGATGTCATAGGCAAGGAGCACCGAGATCCCGGCCAGGATCGGGTTGACGAGCCAGGGCAACCCGCTCACCAGCCCGAGCGCCAGCGCCGCCGGCCAGCCCGGCATCGCGGCGGCATACCAGCGCCCGTCGCTAATCTCGAAGAGATGGGCCTCCAGCCCCGCCTGTGCCGCCTCGGGAGGGGCCGGCGCGGTCAGCGCGCCGCCGGCCAGGGTGCGCGCCTGGAAGATATAGGCGACCTCGTCCTCGTCATGGGGGATGTGCTCGAAGGCGAACTGCGCGAGAAGCAGGCTCGCGAGAACCGCGAAGGTCGCGGGCACGATCGGCGAGACGCGGTGGACGCCGCGGATCGGGCTGCGGACCTGGCTCATCGCGATCAGCACCGCGAGATGCAGCACCATCAGCGCGCCCGTCACCGCGACATGGGCGAGATAGGCGCCGTAGGCCCCGCGCCAGACATAGATCAGGAGCGGCACGCCGAGCATGAAGCTCGCCGCGAAATAGACCGCGATCCGTGCCGTGCCGAGCCGCCGCCGGGCTTCCGCCAGGACCCACCCCGGCCGGGCCCGGCGGAGCGCCCGGAGCGCGACCGCTGCCTCAAGTGCGATCACCGCGACCATCAGCCATTCGCGGCCGTTCTGCGGCTTCAAATGCAGCGTCGGGAACCACAGCGCCTCGGTCATGTAGAGCTGCGCCCCGCTGCCGGTCAGGAAGACGAAGGCCAGCACGCCGAACCGCGTTGCTCCGCAGCGCATCGCGTAGCCGAGCGCCGCGAGTGCCAGCGCCAGCACCGAGAGTGCCCAGCGGTCAATCGGGTCGAGCGCGATCCCGGCCAGCGGCGAGGGCAGGGCGAGCGCCGCCCAGAGCAGCGCCGCCGCGCCGGCCAGCGCCGCGAGGCCGGCCCGAAGGTTTGGCTCGACCGGCATCGCCTTCATGGCCCGGATACCGCGAGTTGGCCGCGCATGCGGATCGCGCGCGCCGCGGGACGCCGGGGTTCCGCGCATTCGGTCTCGTCGATACAGGGCGATGCGACGGTGACTATCCGCATGTGACTTAATCTTTCGTGCCGCGTCCAAAGCATAAATGAACCGGCCCGCGCACAGTTCCCGAGGAGCGGCGCCGAGCCCCCTCACAGTAGCTCAACTTCGATGAGGCACTCCGGATTTCCATGCCGGGCCGGAGCTTTGTATCCGAAGAAATGGAAATGATCCTGCAAAGACGTCATTGTGGGTGGATCGCGAACAGCGACGCGGTGGGTTCGGCGCTGTGTCTGACCGTCGATGTGTCGCCAAGTGATTTCGTAACGGGATAATTCATTTTCGCTATTCGTAAATTGATCACCGAAGGCGCGGCTATAGTCGCTGCAATCAGGGAGGATTCCGATGCCGCTTTCCATGAACCGCGACGTTTTCATCACCTGTGCCGTGACCGGATCGGGCGGCACCCAGGACCGCAGCCCGCATGTGCCGCGCTCGCCCGCCGAGATCGCGAAATCGGCGATC